>NZ_JBDNJQ010000064.1:0-42470 GCF_051172895.1 Nostoc sp. CALU 1950
TTTTTCGGTAATTCCCAAAAAAATAGCCAAAATCAACAGCCTAGGCAGAGCCTCTTTTAAATACATTCCCAGCCTGGAAGCTGGGAACGAGACGACACAAGCTTTTGGGCTGATATTAGTGCCATTCTGCTCGTACCATTAATTACGAATTACGAATTACGAATTATTTGGTCAAGTATGCTCACCGCGACGGTGGTTCGCAGCTTGTAATAACAGAGATTCTGCAAAAGCGATCGCATCACTTGCAGATTTACCACCAGCTAACTGTGCTAATTCTTCCCGGCGAGTGGTTAAATTATCCAAAGTAGTAACTCTGACAACAGTACGCTGTTCAGCATTTACATTGTTGGCTTTTTTACCCTTACCTGAATTAATAGTTTGCTTATCTACGCGGAAATGCCGATCAGCCATTGCCGCAACTAAAGGCTGGTGGGTAACACATAATACTTGGTTGCGTTGACTTAGCTGGTGTAATTTTTCCGCGATCGCTTGGGCTACCCTTCCCGAAACCCCGACATCAATTTCATCAAAAACCATCGTTCCAGCCACGTCAACTTGAGAAAAACAAGCTTTTAGCGCCAGTAAAAAGCGGCTCATTTCCCCGCCAGAGGCAACTTCCGTTAAAGGTTGCAGTGGTTCTCCAGGGTTGGAACTAAATGTAAAAGTAATTTTATCTGCTCCCATCGCAGTTGGGAAAGCTGGTAATATTTCAACCAGAAACTTCACCTTTTCCATCGCTAGGGGCTTGAGTTCAGCTATCAAACGTGATTCTAAATTAGCAGCCGCCTTACTCCGCAGTTGAGTTAACTGATTACTTGCTTGGGTGAGTTTTTCAAAACACGCCTTTTCTTGCTGTTCTAAGTTTTCAATAGATTGTTCGCTGTCGTTAAGTTGGGCCAATTCCCCTTGGATACGTTGGTAATAAGCGATCGCTTCTGTAAGTGTCGGCCCATACTTGCGGCAAATTTGCTTTAATTCCTGAATCCGTTCTTCCACCTCTTCCAACCGCTGCGGATCGGCTTCCAAACCATCCCCATAAGCATTAATTTGCCTTCCCACTTCCATTACCGCAGCTTGCGCGTCCCGCACCAATTCCAACAGATGTTGTAGTTGGGTATCGTATTCCACCATGTCATTTAATATCGCCTCACTGTCTCCCAATAAATCACCTGCGGCGGGAGTTTCATGATCGTTTTGATACAAAGCCTGATAAACTTTGTAACTCATTTGTTGCAAATCAACGACATGATTTAGGCGTTCCCGTTCTTGTCCCAACTGTTCCAATTCATTAGGCTCACTGAGATTGGCTGCTCCCAATTCCTGCACTTGATAAGTCAGTAAGTCGAGTTGTTGCAACCTTTCCCGTTCTGATGTTCGGCGTTTTTCTAGTGCTAAATGCGCCTGTTGGTAAGTACTAAAGCTCGTGGCAACTTTATGACGTTGCTGCATTAGAGAGTCGCCGCCATATAAATCCAACCAGTCCCGGACTTGGGCAGATTGTCCTACTTGTACCGTTTGACCTTGGGCTGTAATTTCCACCAAGCGATCGCGCATTCCTCCCATAATCTGCCGATTTACCAACACACCATTCACCCGTGATCGACTGCGGATATTACTAGCAGTGGCTGTGATTTCTCGGCTAATGACTACGGAATTTTCATCAAGTAAATCTATTTCTTGTTCGGTCAACCAAGCCGCTAGAGGGGCGTTTGAGGTGAAAGTCGCTTCCACCATCGCCCGACTTGTTCCTGTACGAATGACTCGACTAGAAACTTTACCTCCTAAAGCGGCATCAATGGCATCCAAGATAATCGATTTTCCAGCGCCAGTTTCACCTGTCAACACATTTAGTCCCGCACCAAATTCCAATTCCAGTTGGTCTATTAAGGCAAAGTTTTCGATTCGCAGACAGAGCAACATCAAGCCAAATTCTCCGTGAGGGCAGATGCCGGATACTTCCAATTTACAGGACAATAAGCATGGTTTTTCAGCAACTAGCAATACCTACTACTATTGAACTAGTATGCCCATTTAAGTGTAGCAGACCTATTGTTACTGGCGAGTTGTTACTGGCGAGTCGGGGGAGCAGGACAGCAAGTGGGAAATAACCAATGCCCATGCCCAATCCCTCAACATATTGTTACAATACTTAATGTGATCGTTCTGAACTGGTAGCCTTCTTCATGATTGTTAAGACACTTCCCCCTAGTTCCCAACTGATTCAGGAGGACAGTCGCAACGGCACAAATCGCCGAGGCGAACTGGACGTTATCGATATAGTGCCAGAAGAAAATGGTACACAAGGCTTGGTAGTGCGTAGGCGTAGCCCATCGCAGACATCACCATCCCTCTTAGCTGCTCAAAAGCTCAGGACAACTGCTCAACCGGAGACGCTTTACGATCCCGTAGGCATAGCCGCGCATTACCAAAACAGACCCCTGCAAGTTGTACGGCGGATTTTCGCCGTGTTGGGGCCGACCCTATCTTTTGCTTTTGGGTTGTGGTCGGATAGTAAACGGGGAATTGTCGTCAAAAATGATCGCCGCCGAGCCACTCAGTTACGAGAATTACTGACGCAACTGGGGCCTGCTTACATCAAAATTGGACAAGCTTTGTCCACCAGACCGGATCTAGTTCCTCCTGTATACCTAGAAGAATTAACTAGGCTACAAGACCAATTACCGCCTTTTCCCAACGAAATTGCCTACCAGTTTATCACAGAAGAACTAGGTGCACCTCCAGAAGAGGTTTACGCCGAACTCTCAGCCCAACCAATTGCTGCGGCTTCGTTGGGGCAAGTCTATAAAGGTAAGCTAAAAACTGGTGAAGAAGTCGCTGTTAAAGTTCAACGCCCTGACTTAAGAGAGGGGATCACCATTGACTTGTATATCTTGCGTAATCTCGCTGCTTGGGTGCAGAAAAAGGTCAAACGGGTAAGAAGTGACTTAGTTGGGATTCTTGATGAATTAGGCGATCGCATCTTTGAAGAGATGGACTACATCCATGAGGGCGAAAATGCCGAACGATTTTTTGAGCTATATGGTCACATAAAAGACATATACGTACCGGAAATTTACTGGGAATACACCAACCGTCGCGTCTTGACGATGGAATGGATTAACGGCACTAAATTAACCCAGACAGAAGAAATTAGCGCCCAAGGTATAGATGCTCGTTATCTAATTGAAGTGGGTGTGCAGTGTTCCCTGCGCCAACTGCTAGAACATGGATTTTTCCATGCAGATCCCCACCCTGGTAATTTGTTAGCAACAACTGATGGCAAATTGGCTTATCTCGACTTTGGAATGATGAGCGAGATTAAGCCACCACAGCGTTATGGATTGATCGAAGCGATCGTCCACGTCGTCAACCGCGACTTTGAAGGATTAGCAAAAGACTACGTTAAGTTAGATTTCTTATCACCAGAAACCGATTTAACACCAATTATCCCAGCTTTTGCAAGAGTCTTTGCTGATGCCGAAGGAGCCAGTGTTGCCGATCTTAATATTAAAAGCATCACCGATGAACTATCTGCTTTGATGTACGAATATCCTTTCCGCGTACCGCCCTACTACGCTTTAATTATTCGCTCCCTCGTGACACTGGAAGGTATTGCAATATTTATAGATCCGAACTTTAAAGTCCTCAGCGAAGCTTATCCCTACGTTTCTAAACGCCTGTTAACCGACCCAGCACCGCAATTAAGAGCATCATTGCAAGATTTGCTATTTAAAGATGGCAGATTTCGCTGGAATCGCTTAGAAAACTTGTTAAAAAATGCGCGTAATAGTCAAGACTACGACTTTAATTTAGTGCTGAATCAGGGGATAGAATTTTTGTCATCTGAACGCGGTGCTTTTATTCGTGACAAACTAGTAGATGAATCTGTCAACGGACTCGATGCTTTAGGTAAAAATGTTTTGCATAACTTTACCTCCCTGTTGCGGGAACGGGTAGGATTGACAGCAGTTAATGAAACTCCAGCGGCCACAGTTGAGCAACAACAAACGTTGCAGTATATCAAACGTATATTGGGCATTCTTCAAGAAACAAGAGGCTTTGACCCAGTGCAACTAGCGTCCCAAATTGCCCAGTTATTGGTAAATTCAGATGTACAGCGTTTGGGTCAACAAATTGCTAGCCGCTTCACGCAAAAAGCAGTAGCCAGGTTAATTCGGCAATTATTGATAACGTAGTAAAAGTTATGAGTTAAAAACTTTTTTTAACTCATAAATTATTCACTTTAGCAGTTGTATAGCCCAACTCTTCCAGCTTTTCTAAAACCTTAGTTGCACTTTCAGCAATGCTTTCTTGGTTAGTTTTGCATTCGACTTCAGGACTGAATGGTATTTCATAAGGATCATCAATACCAGTGAAGTGCTTAATTTCCCCGGATCTAGCTTTTTTATATAATCCTTTCACATCTCGCTGTTCACAAACTTCTAATGATGCATTGACGTACACTTCAATGAAAGATGGAATACTTTGGCGCACTTCTTCTCGAATTTTGCGGTAGGGGGAAATGGCTGAAACCAATACAATTACATTATTTCTGGCCAGAAGGCTAGCTACAAAGCCAATGCGCCGAATATTCTCTTCTCGATCCTCTTTACTGAAACCCAACCCTTTGCATAAGTTTTGACGTACCGCATCGCCATCCAGAACTTCAACTCTATATCCCTGTATCCGCAGTTCCTTCTCCACAAATTGACAGATAGTAGTTTTACCTGCACCACTTAAACCAGTGAACCATATTGTCATACCATATTCTTTTTGTCTCATCCTACCTCCGCTGTAGACTTCAAATGGCACACCCAAAAAAGCTTTTTTGGATAATATCAGGTCAAATAATAATTTTATTTTTATAATCCTTTTTTAGCAGGAATTTTGGGCGTCGCTTGGCGACTGGTGTCAGTCTTGCTACTTTTACTCTACTAATTTTGAGCAAAGGAATCGCATTTACACGTATATTGCTTCAATATTTAATACAGCGATTGGCGATGTCTACGATGGGCTATGCCTACGCACTTGCTCAAGCCTAACAACGGGCTTTGTGGCTATAAAAAACAAAAATTGCTAACCTAGGCTTCAAATTCTTGAAGTTTTGACTAAGCTTTATGTTCAGTACATATACAGATTTATTTTAAAGAAATAGTCTTTATTATGACAGTAGTCTATTAAATAAGACTTAGCATTAGGACATTATAAAAAACTAAGTTCAAAATGTTTACAAAGTTAAATACAATGCAGCTTTATAGCTGTGCGAACTTTCATCAGGGGGCGATTCCTTTGGATTGCTTTCCTAGTAAAGGTTTGTTTTTTGACAATGATGGCGCACTTAGTGGTCTATCTCATTAATTTTACAGGGTTCGTTTGCCACGGATGGCATACTTCACAGGCGACCTCAACATTCACGACCTGGAATTTGGCAGATGTGGATTGTTAACACCCACTTTTTCTGCCTTAAGTCCAGACTTCAGCTTTGTACCACGCTGGCATCCCAAATTTATTTCCCAATTAGTATCAGAAGATTGGTGCCACCTGAATGGGTTAGCGATGGTTTTGAATTAGGAACGAAAAGAAATCCGCCAAGCATTTACTGCACCAGTGTTGAACTATTTGCGACCAAGTGCGGTGATTCCTAATGACTAAGAAATCTGTTTAATCAGACCGTAATTGTTGAAATCAAATTTTTAGTTTTTTTCAGAGGTTTTTCATGGCTGAATTCCAAGTCAATACTGAGAACGCTAGTAATCAAAATAACTCCACAGTGGCAATTGATGCAGATGGGGATTTTGTGATTTCCTGGGCTAGTGATGGTCAGGACGGTTCTGGAGATGGGATATATGCCCAACGCTACAACAGTGATGGGGTGGCTCAAGGTAGTGAATTTAGGGCCAATACCACCATCACCGGCAGTCAATCTAACCCCACAATAGCGATAGATGCAGATGGGGACTTTGTGATTTCCTGGGCTAGCAATGGTCAGGATGGGTCTGGCTTTGGAATATATGCCCAACGTTACAACAGTTCTGGGGTGGCTCAAGGGGGAGAATTCAAAGTCAATACCTACACCCTTGACAGTCAATCTAACCCCACAATAGCGATGGATGCAGATGGGGACTTTGTGATTTCCTGGCAAAGTTATGGTCAGGATGGGTCTGGCTTTGGAATATATGCCCAACGTTACAGTAGTGCCGGGGTGGCTCAAGGTAGTGAATTTAGGATCAATAGCACCATTGATGGCTTTCAAAATAACTCCACAATAGCGATGGATGCAGATGGGGACTTTGTTATTTCCTGGCAAAGTTATGGTCAGGATGGGTCTGGATATGGGATATACGCCCAACGCTACAACAGTTCTGGGGTAGCTCAAGGTAGTGAATTTAGGGTCAATGACACTACCGACAACCCTCAATATAACCCCACAATAGCGATGGATGCAGATGGGGACTTTATTATTTCCTGGCAAAGTTATGGTCAGGACGGGTCTGGAGATGGGATATATGCCCAACGTTACAGTAGTGCCGGGGTGGCTCAAAGTAGTGAATTTAGGGTCAATAGCACCATTGATGGCAATCAATCTAACCCCACAATAGCGATGGATGAAGTGGGGAACTTTGTGATTTCCTGGACTAGCAGTGGTCAAGACGGTTCTGGAGATGGGATATATGCCCAACGTTACAGTAGTGCCGGGGTAGCTATTGGGGGGGAATTTAAGGTCAATACTTACATCACTAACAATCAATCTAACTCTACAGTAGCGATGAATGCAGGAGGAGATTTTCTCATTTCCTGGACTAGCGATGGTCAAGACGAGTCTGTTAGTGGGATATATGCCCAACTAAACATTAACGCTGGGGTTCCCCCGACAATCACCTCTGCTTCTGGCTCTGCACTGGCATACACCGAGAACGCCACTACAGCAATCGACTCAGGTATCACCGTCAGCGATGTAGACTCAGACAACCTGGCTAGTGCCACCGTCAGCATTACCAGTGGCTTTATTTCTGTTCAAGACACTCTCGCCTTCACCAACCAAAATGGAATTACGGGCAATTACAACAGCAACACAGGCGTTTTAACCTTAACTGGCAGTTCCACTGTTGCTAATTATCAAACTGCACTGCGTTCCGTTACTTATAGTAACAGTAGCGACAACCCTAATACTACACCTCGTATCATCAGCTTTATAGTTAATGATGGGACTTCTAATAGCACCACCTTTACTCGTAATATTAATATTACGCCAGTAAATGATGTACCCATTGCTACTGCCACCAACTTGGCCCTGGCATACACCGAGAACGCCACTATAGCCATCGACTCAGACATCACCGTCAGTGATATAGACTCCGCTAACCTGTCCAGTGCTACCGTCAGTATTACGAGTGGCTTTATTTCTGCTCAAGACACCCTCGCCTTTACCAACCAAAATGGAATTACGGGCAGCTACAACAGCAGCACAGGTGTTTTAACTTTAACTGGCAGTTCCACTGTTGCTAATTATCAAACTGCACTGCGTTCCGTTACTTATACCAACACCAGTGACAACCCCAGTACTACACCTCGTACCGTCAGTTTTATAGTTAATGATGGGACTGCTAATAGCACCACTGTTACCCGCAATATTAATATTACGGCAGTGAATAGTACGCCCATTACTACTGCCACCAACTCTGCCCTGGCATACACCGAAAATGACACTACAGCCATCGACTCAGGCATAACTGTCAGCGATGCAGATTCACCCAACCTTTCCAGTGCCACTGTCAGTATTACCAGTGGTTTTGTCTCTACTCAAGACATCCTCGCCTTCAGCAACCAAAATGGAATTACGGGCAGCTACAACAGCAGCACAGGGGTTTTAACTTTAACTGGCAGTGCCACTGTTGCTAATTATCAAACTGCACTGCGTTCTATTACTTATATCAACAGCAGTGATAACCCCGCTACTACACCTCGTACCGTCAGCTTTCTAGTTAATGATGGGACTGCTAATAGCACCACCGTTACGCGCAATATTAATATTACGGCAGTTAATGATGCTCCCGTCGCTGTTAACGACAGCATCACCACAAATAAAAACACACCCATTATCATTAGTGGTACTACTCTGTTAGGCAATGATACAGATGTCGATGTTAGTGATGTATTGAATATCACTGACTTCACTCAACCTAGCCAAGGAAGCTTAGTTAACAACAACAACGGTACTTACACTTATACCCCCGTCGACAACTATTATGGCTCCGACAGCTTCACTTACACCATAAGTGATGGGCAAGGAGGCAGTAGCACTACTACCGTTAACTTGACGATTAATGAAATCACCCCTCCGATTAATGGCACTTTAGGTGCAGACAACCTGACTGGTACAGGGATCATGGATATCATCTCAGGGTTGCAGGGCAATGACACCCTCAACGGACTAGGTGATAACGACACCCTCGATGGCGGCGATGGAAATGATTTCTTAGATGGTGGTACAGGAGATGACAGTCTCATTGGTGGTAAAGGCAATGACACTTATATTGTGGACAGCATCGGTGATATTATTACTGAAGCCGCCAGTGCAGGCACAGATTTAGTTAAATCTTCAGTAAGTTGGGTATTGGGAAATAACCTGGAGAACTTGACCCTGACTGGAACCGAGGCAATCAATGGTACTGGTAACAGCCTTAAGAATATTTTGATTGGAAATAGTGCCGCTAACACCTTGAGCGGAGAAGGTGGCAATGATAGCCTCGTTGGTGGTGCAGGCAATGATAGTCTGATTGGCGGTGCAGGCAATGACACCTTGGATGGAGGTTTGGGATCTGACACTCTTGATGGTGGAGCAGGCAACGACATTTACACTGTAGATGATCCGAATGATGTTATTGTTGAAGGCTTAAATGCAGGCACAGATTTAGTCAATTCTTCAGTGAGTTGGGTGTTGGGAAATAACCTGGAAAAGTTGACCCTGACTGGAAGTTCGGCAATTAATGGTACTGGTAACAACCTTAATAACATCCTGATTGGAAATACTGGCGCTAACAACTTGAGCGGAGGAGATGGTAACGACAGCCTCTTCGGTAGCTCAGGTAATGACACTTTGTTGGGCGGTGCAGGTAATGACACCTTGGATGGAGGTGCAGGGATTGACAGTCTTGATGGTGGAGCAGGCAATGACATTTACACTGTAGACAACCTCAGCGATGTTATTGTTGAAGGCTTAAATGCAGGTATAGATTTAGTTAAGTCTTCGGTGAGTTGGGTGTTAGTAGATAACCTAGAGAACTTGACACTCACTGGAAGCTCGGCAATCAACGGTACTGGTAACAGTCTTAATAATATCCTCATAGGAAATACTGGCGCTAACAAATTGAGTGGAGGAGATGGTAACGACAGCCTGATTGGTGGTACAGGTAATGACACCTTGTTGGGTGGTTCCGGCAATGACACTTTGGATGGAGGTGTGGGAATTGACAGTCTTGATGGTGGAGGTGGTGACGACATTTACAGTGTAGACAGCCTCAGCGATGTTATTGTTGAAAGCTTAAATGCAGGTATAGATTTAGTCAAGTCTGCTGTGAGTTGGGTTTTGGGAGATCACCTGGAGCATTTAACGCTGACTGGTAGTAAGGTAATCAATGGTACTGGTAACAGCCTTGATAATATTCTTACGGGAAATGGTGGCGCTAACAACTTGAGCGGAGAAGGTGGCAATGATAGCCTCTTTGGTGGCTCAGGTAATGACACTTTGTTGGGTGGTGCAGATGATGATATCTTGGATGGGGGTGCAGGGATTGACAGTCTTGTTGGTGGAGCCGGCAATGACATTTACAGTGTAGACAGCCTCAGCGATATTATTGTCGAAGGCTTAAATGCAGGCACAGATTTAGTCAATTCTTCGGTAAGTTGGGTGTTGGGAGATAATTTGGAGAACTTGACCCTGACTGGAACCAAAGTCATCAATGCTACTGGTAATAGCCTTGATAATATCCTTACGGGAAATAGTGGCGCTAACATTTTGAGCGGAGGAGATGGTAAAGATCGCCTCTTTGGTGGCTCAGGCAATGATATCTTGGATGGAGGTGCAGGTGACGATGAACTCACCGGTGGAATTGGTCGAGATACGCTAACTGGTGGAACTGGGCGAGATAGCTTATATCTGACTGATACCCGCACTGGTGGCTATGATACTATTACTGATTTTACTGTTGGAGATGATACAATATTCATTTCCAAGGCAGAATTCGGACTGAGCCAATCTCAGGATACTGTACTTGATTCTGGCTTGTTCCTACTTGGTACTATTGCTACAACCGCAAGCGATCGCTTTATCTACAATCAAACTACGGGGAACCTATTCTTTGATAAAGATGGGGTTGGTGGTACAGCACAAGTTCAAATAGCTCAGTTCTCGAATCAGGCAATGCTTACTAATGCAAATATTACTGTGATTGCCTAACTTTGCTTAGACAATTAATCTAGAATCAACCTAATGTAGAGACGCAAAATTTCGCGTCTCTACACGCTTGTGGGTACTGTGGCTTTATAGGCTAATACGCTTGGGTTAAGGGCTACTGGCAACAATTTTGGGTTTTTGAGACGCGATAAATCGCCGTCTCTACAAGTGTTTTGTTGCTCATTCTGAACTGTATTGCTTTATAGGTAACACAACTGCAAACTTTTAACTTTCCTCTTGGGAATAACCATTTTTCTCGCGTTTGAGGCTTTCTTCTAAGGCTTGAATTTGTTCACGTCTGGCTTCCAATTCCAATGAACGCCTTGCTAAGTCTTGGTTTTGCAACGTCAGGGATTGTCGCCAATGTTCTGCTCGCTCGGCTTCGTGCTGCAAAAATTCTGGGGTAATGCCAATGGTGAGGTAGCTTTGTACCAGATGGAGTACCCAGTTGGTGGCGTCTTCTATTCTTTCAATATCGCCTGTAGAGGAAAGTTCCACTAAAACAAGCAAGTTCTCACTCATGATCTTTCCCTTTCCCAACAGAATGAAAGCCTCTTCGGGAATTATCGCCCACAAGTTATCAGCTTCTTGGCGCGCCAATAAGCGTAACTGGTGCTGGTCTAAAAAATCGTTTTTACGCACCTGGGCTAGATATAGCATGAGGGTCGCTTCGCTCCACAATTCAAAATTAAAAATTCAAAATTAAAAAAAATTAATAAAAAATTAAGTGCCAGAATTGATATTTGGATATTGTTAATTGGTAATGGGTAATTGGGAATTATTAACACTCTCATTACCCATTACAGTTATCCTAAGGCACGTAGCCCATGTCTAAGACAACCCTTTCAAACGATCGCGCAAAATTTCTGCTTGCTTCTGTGCTTCTGCTAAGGCGTCCCGCGCTCCCTGTACTACGTCGGCTCTAGCTCTATCTACAAAACTAGGATTGTTTAATCTGGTACTCAGGGATTGAACTTCCGCTTCGGCTTTACTCAAGCTTTTCTCTAGTTTGGCACGCACAGCTTCAATATCCACTACGCCGCTCAGAGGAATTAGCACTTGTATTGTACCAATTACACCTGCGATCGCATTTTCTGATTCTTGTGGTTGTTCTAATTCTCTCTGCGGGAAAAAGCGTCCCCATAACCTAAGTCTCGCTTGAGCAGTTAGTAAATTTTGGCTAATAAACCAAGCTGTGTAACCAAAACCAACTAGTTCAAAGAAAGTTCCGACAATGGGAATGTCATCAATGGCATACCCAACAGCTAAACCCAATCTACCAAAGATAATAGCCACAATAATTAAGCCAATTGTCTTCAAACCCCTTTGAGGTTTTTTGGGAGCAACAGTTTGGTTTTCTTGTTTGTCAGTAATGCTTAAAGTTTCAACCTTAGCCAAATCTTTAATATAAGACTGTCCCGCAGTGAGGATTTCCCGCTCTTTTTTGCTTTCAGTTTGCAAATTTGCTGTTACTTTGACTCCTGGTTTAATATCCGCTTCAGCACGCAAGTTCCGAATTGTACGGATAGTAGCAATCAGCAATTCAAATTGTTCTTCTAAAGCTGGATCAATCAAGTTTGCATCTATCTGGGGATAGATTTGTAATGGTAAAGTTAGCGGTGAATCTGCTGGTTGTTGGGTGAGAGTCTGCCAAATTTCTTCGGTAATATGAGGCATGAAGGGATGAAGCAGTTTCATAATCCCTTCTAGTATGTAGCCGAGGGTTTGCTGTGCTACCCGGCGCGATGCTGGGTCGGCATCTGCTTGCAATCTGGATTTCACCAGTTCAATATACTGATCGCAGAAATCACCCCAGATGAATTCGTAGAGTCCTTTTGCTGCTTCCCCTAAACCGTAATTATCAATGTAATTGGTGGTTTGTTTGATAACTTGATGATACCGCGAGATAATCCAGCGATCGCTCAATTCTGTAGCTACTGGGTTCCCTAATTGTTGCGGTGTCTGTCCATCCAAATTCATCATCACAAATCGGGCTGCATTCCACAACTTGTTTGCAAAGTTGCGGGACGCTTCCACCGATGCTGATTCATCCTTTTTGCGATCGTATTCCAGTCGGATATCTTGACCCGCACCAGCCACTTCTCTAATTAAGGTATACCGCAGGGCATCTGTGCCATATTTGTCAATTAATAACAATGGGTCAATACCATTACCTTTGGTCTTTGACATCTTCTGACCTTTCTCATCCAGCACCAAGCCGTGGATGTAAACGGTTTGGAAAGGCATTTGCTCAGTAAAATGCCCAGCCATCATTGTCATTCTAGCTACCCAGAAAAAGATGATGTCAAAGCCTGTTACCAAAGTTGTAGTCGGGTAGTAAGTTGCTAAATCCTGAGTTTGTTCCGGCCAGCCCAAAGTCGAAAACGGCCAAAGTCCAGAAGAAAACCAAGTATCTAGCACATCTGGGTCTTGTTCTAACTTGACATTTTCGCCAAATTGCGCCTTAGCTTTCTCCCAAGCTTCAGTTTCCGATTTCGCCACCACAAACGGCGTGTTATCGGTAATTTGCCCACCCGTTTCACTGATAGCGTACCAAGCCGGAATTTGGTGCCCCCACCATAATTGGCGAGAGATACACCAATCTTTGAGTTTTACTAGCCAATCACGATAGACCTTTGTCCAGCGTTGGGGGACAAACTCTGGAGAAGTTTGCTGGTCGAGAAATTCGAGAGTGTTGTCAGCTAGGGGGCGAATTTTGACGAACCATTGAGTTGAGAGGAGGGGTTCAATAGGTACTTTACCGCGATCGCTGTAGGGAACGGTATGCTTATAATCTTCTATCTTCACCAGAAAGCCATCTGCCTCTAGGCGAGAAACCACATTCTTTCTGGCAACAAAGCGGTCTTGTCCTTGAAACTCCCCGGCATTGGCGTTGAGAGTGCCGTCTTTATTCATAATGTTGATAAAGGGCAGATTGTGACGCTTACCCATATCAAAATCGTTCGGGTCATGGGCGGGAGTCACTTTCACGCAACCCGTGCCGAAAGTAGGGTCAACGAATTCATCGCCAATGATGGGAATTTCTCGTTGTAAAATGGGCAGAGTTACAGTTTTGCCGATGAGGTGTTTGTAGCGATCGTCATTGGGATTAACTGCTACTGCTGTATCGCCCAGCATCGTTTCTGGTCTAGTTGTCGCCACCTCGACAAAACCGGAACCATCGGTGAGAGGATAGCGGAAGTGCCAGAGATTGCCATTAACCTCTTGATTTTCTACTTCTACATCAGACACAGCCGACTGAGAAGCTGGACACCAGTTAACTAAATATTCACCACGATAAATTAAGCCTTCCTCGTAAAGACGAGTAAATGCCTCGACAACAGCTTTAGATAAACCCTCATCCAGGGTAAACCTTTCCCGTGACCAGTCCACCGAGACACCCAAGCGTCGTAGCTGATTCAGAATCGTTCCCTCAGACTCCGCTTTCCATTGCCAAGCGCGTTCTAGGAACTTCTCACGCCCCAATTCGTAGCGAGTTTTACCCTCTGTCTTGAGTTGCTTTTCCAGCATACTATGCACAGCAATGCTGGCGTGGTCAGTTCCGGGTAGCCACAGGGTATTGCGCCCCCGCATCCGGTGGTAGCGCACAAGAGTATCAATCAACGCACTTTCAAATGCGTGTCCCATGTGCAAACTGCCGGTGACATTCGGCGGTGGGATGACGATGCAGTAAGGTTCGCCGCCTTTGTTGGGGTCAGCTTTGTAAACTTGGTTGTCTTCCCAGAATTTTTGCCACTTGGCTTCAGTGGAAAAAGGGTCGTAGAGACTGGGAAGATTGGGAATGGTTGCGGTCATGCGGGGCAAACTAACTATGGAAGGACTCTAATAAATTTTGCCACAGGGTTGGAGAGGGTTTGATGGAAACGTAGATATCAAGGGTCTGTCTTCTCTGCAAGAGGCTACGCTTTGGCGAAATGTCTCGCAGAGAAGACGCCATCTGTAACCCGGATTTCTCACCACACCTCTCAAAGCCTGCGCTTGTGCAGGGGAGCAAGGGAGCAGGGGAGCAGAGGAGAGTTCAATGTGCCAAGTTCAATCCCCTCTGCTCCTCTGCCCCTCTGCTCCATCAAACGCCTGAAGCTTGTGAGAAATGCGGGTGTAAGTATTGCCATGTTTTTGGGCAACCTAAATACTGAGGTCTCAAAGATTAAGCCCTATGGTCAGCATTCCCGGATATCACGTTAGCAAAGAACTGTACAATGGTTCTCGAACCTTAGTTTATCGTGCTAATCGAGAAACTGACCAAAAATCTGTGGTGATTAAGCTGATGAAAACTGCTTATCCCAGATTCAGCGAATTGGTACAGTTTCGCAATCAGTTCACCATTGCTAAAAATTTGAATCTACCTGGAATCATCCAAACCTATAGTCTGGAACCCTATCAAAATGGCTATGCGTTAGTGATGGAAGACTTTGGGGGAATTTCCTTGAAGGAATGGGGAGTGAGGGGAAGGGTAGAATCTCTGATAGAGTTTTTACGAATTGCGATCGCTCTATGTAATGCATTAGATATTCTAATTCGTTATCGGATCATTCACAAAGATATTAAACCCGCCAATGTTTTAATTAATCCAGAAACTAAAGAAGTTAAGTTAATTGACTTTAGTATTGCATCTCTGCTGCCACGGGAAACTCAAATCCTGATGAGTCCTAATGTGCTAGAAGGGACACTCGGCTATGTGTCTCCAGAGCAAACTGGGAGAATGAATCGGGGAATTGACTACCGTACTGATTTTTATTCTTTGGGTGTAACTTTTTACGAATTACTAACAGGGGAATTACCATTTAAATCGCAAGACCCGATGGAATTGGTACATTGTCATATTGCAAAACTTCCGCCACTTTTAGGAGAGAGGGGAGAGATTCCTCAAGTTCTCTGTGACATTGTGATGAAATTGATGGCGAAAAATGCTGAAGACCGCTATCAGAGCGCATTAGGACTGAAATATGATTTAGAAAATTGTTTGGCTCAACTCAAGGAGACGGGGAAAATTGTAAGTTTCCCAATTGCTCAACGTGATGTGTGCGATCGCTTTATTATCCCAGAAAAACTCTATGGGCGTGAGCATGAAGTTGAAACTCTGCTGAAAGCATTTGACCGCGTTACCAACAATCAGACAGAACTAATGCTGGTGGCTGGTTTTTCTGGTATTGGTAAAACAGCAATTGTTAACGAGGTTCACAAACCCATTGTCCGGCAGAGGGGCTACTTCATCAAAGGCAAATTTGACCAATTTAATCGTAATATTCCCTTCTTTGCTTTTGTGCAGGCGTTTCGAGACTTAATGGGGCAATTGCTGAGTGAAAGCGATGCCCATTTATCAACTTGGAAAAACAAAATTTTACAAGCACTGGGTGAAAATGGGCAAGTCATTCTTGAAGTAATTCCAGAACTAGAACAAATTATTGGTCAACAACCATTTGCAACGCAACTGTCACCAAGTGCAGCACAGAATCGGTTTAATTTGTTATTACAAAGGTTTGTTAAAGTATTCACTACCAAAGAACACCCCCTAGTCATTTTTTTAGATGATATGCAGTGGGCAGATTCAGCATCCATGAAGTTGATCCAGTTACTAATGAATGAGTCAAAAGAAGGATATTTGTTATTAATTGGAGCTTATCGAGATAATGAAGTGTCTGCTGCTCATCCATTGATGTTGACATTAGATGAGATTGCCAAAGCTAATACTACTATTAACAAAATTACATTAGATACTCTAAGTGAAGCAAGTTTAAATCAACTGGTTGCTGATACCCTAAAATGTCCGCTACAAAACACACAATCGTTAACACAACTGGTATATCAAAAAACCAAGGGTAATCCATTTTTTAGTACGCAATTTTTCAAAGCTTTGCATGAAGATCAGCTAATTAAATTTGATTTAGAAACCGGAAGTTGGCAATGTAATATTGCCCAGCTAAAGGCGTTAGCTCTGACAGACGAGGTGGTTGATTTTATGGTATTACAGTTGCGGAAGTTGCCAGAACCAACACAGAATATTTTGAAATTAGCGGCTTGTATTGGTAATCAATTTGACTTAGCAACATTGGCGATTGTTTCTGAAAATTCCGAGACAGAAACAGCAACATCCCTCTGGAAAGCATTACAAGAGGGATTAATTCTGCCACAAAGTGAAATTTACAAATTTTATGTCGGGCGAGAAACACAGGATTTAGTACAAAGTTCGCTAACTGTAAACTATAAATTTTTACATGATCGCGTTCAACAAGCAGCTTATGCATTAATTCCAGAGGATAAAAAACAATCCATCCATCTGCAAATTGGTCAACTGCTATTAAGCAAAATACCCATTAAAAAGCAGGAAGAGAGAATTTTTGAGATTGTTAATCAGTTGAATATTGGTGTAAAGCTAATCACTAGACAGTCTGACAGAGATAAATTAGCACAGTTAAATTTGCTAGCTGGTCAAAAAGCCAAACTATCCACTGCTTATACGAATACGATAGAATATATTAATTGTGGGATTCAGCTATTGAAAACAGATAGCTGGCAACAACAGTATTCACTCACATTAGCCTTGTATGAAGAAGCTGCTTCAGCAGCCTATTTAATGGGTCAGTTTGACCAGGTAGAAGAGTTTGTTAAGCAAGTGCAGCACCATGCTAAAGCCTTACTAGATAGGATTAAATCGATTGAGATTCAAATCCAATCTTATTTAGCTCAGAGTCGTTTTGATGATTCGATTCGGACTGCGATCGCACTGCTAAATCTCTTGGGTGTCAAACTATCTCATCAAGCTAATCAAACGCAAAATTTATTAAGTTTAGCCAAAACAAAATTACAATTTTTAGGTAAATCTCCTTTAAGTTTAATTGATTTACCTGATATGACAGGGGGCAAACAACTGGCAGCAATCCGAATTCTGGCTAGTACGAATTCAACGGCTTATATTGCTCGTCCAGATTTATTGCCACAAATAATTTTGAGCGAAGTCAATTTATCGATGCAGTACGGCAATGCTGCTGCATCTGCATTTGGATATGCCTGGTATGGATTGATTGAGTGTGGCATTCTGGGAAATATTGAGGCAGGCTATGATTTTGGTCAATTAGCATTACAAGTTCTCGAAAAATTCCATAGTAAAGAATTAAAAGCGAGAACTTTTTTCATTGTTCAAACATTTATTAATCACTGGCATCAACCCCTAAAAGACACAATCGCACCGTTAGCTGAAGCCTATCAAGTAGGGTTAGAAACCGGAGATATTGAATATGCAGCTTGGGCTAGCTATAGCTGTAGTTTTCATGGATACTTGATGGGGCAGGAATTGGCTGAGTTAGAAAAACAGATGGGTGACTATGCTGAAGTTTACAGCCATTTTAAACAAGAAAAACCTCAGACATATATTAATTCATTTCGTCAAGCCATCTTGAATTTGTTGGGGCAGTCTACTAATCCTAGTTACTTATCAGGTGCTGTTTATGATGCACAAACTATTCGCCCATTACAACAGCAAGCAGGCGATCGCACTGGATTGAGCTTTAGCTATGCTAATGAACTCATACTTTGCTATCTGTTTGAAAATTATACCGGAGCATCTGAGGCAGCAATTCATGCAATGACCTATTTAGATGGGGTAACATCGGCGGCAGTTGTACCAATAGTTTATTTTTATGAGGCGCTAACTCAATTAATTCTCTATCAAACAGCAACAACTGCCCAGAAAAAACAGATTCTTAAGAAAGTAACATCCCATCAAAAAAAGTTGAAAAAATGGGCGCATCATGCCCCAATGAATCATCAACACAAATTTTACTTAGTTGAAGCAGAACGGCATCGGATTTTGCAACAAAAAAACAAAGCAATGGAACTGTACGATCGCGCCATTTCTCTTGCTAAAGAAAACGGATATATCCAAGAAGAAGGCTTGAGCAATGAGTTGGCTGCCAAGTTATACCTCGATTGGGGCAAAGAAAAAATCGCCCAAGTTTATATGCAAGAAGCTTATTACTGCTATGCCCGTTGGGGTGCGAAAGCCAAAACCGAAGACTTAGAAAAACGCTATCCCCAACTCCTGGTTCCCATCTTACAAGAGCAGCTTAATCCCTTGCAACTAAGATCAACCATTGATACATCTTCATTCCCACATCAAACCATTCACACAAATCTTTCTAGTAGCAGTATTTCTGAAGCCCTAGATTTGGCCACCATCTTTAAAGCCTCACAAGCTCTCTCCAGTGAAATTAAATTAGAGCAATTACTCACTATCTTCTTGCAAGTGATAATGGAAAATGCCGGGGCACAAAAAGCTGCCCTACTTGTACTCCAACAGGAGAACTTAATAGTTGAAGCCGTAGCCACCATCAATGAAGGAGTCACCCTACTATCTGTACCATTGTCAACCAGCGAAGGTATTCCGATTACACTAGTAAACTTTGTCAAACACAGCTTAAAAACCGTTGTGCTGGATGATGCAACAGCAAAAACTGATTTTATCGCCGATCCATATTTCATTCAGCAACAACCTAAGAGTGTGTTGTGTACGCCGATATTAAACCAGGGTAAAATCATCGGGCTGCTATATCTAGAAAATCCGCTGACAATTGGTGCATTTACGAGCGATCGCACTGAAGTCATCCAACTGCTATGTTCCCAAGCCGCCATCTCTCTAGAAAATGCCCGTCTTTATCAAGAATCTCAGAATTATGCCTATCAACTAGAGCGATCGCTGCAAGAACTTGAGCATACCCAATTACAAATGGTGCAAAACGAAAAAATGGCAACCTTGGGCAATTTAGTTGCAGGGGTGGCACATGAAATTAATAATCCCATTGGATTTCTCGAAGGCAGCCTCCACAATGCCGAAGAGTATACTCAAGACTTACTCGCCCATATCCAATTCTTTAAACAATATCATCCCAATCCAGCGATCGCAGTCATTGAGCATGGCGAAAAAATAGACCTAGAATTTCTAATTGAAGACTTACCAAAATTAGTAAGTTCGATGAAGGTGGCTTCGGAACGAATTAAAGACATTAGTACCAGTCTCCGCACCTTCTCCAGAGCCGATACAGCCGAAAAAGTTGCTTGTAATCTTCATGAAGGGATTGAGAGTACCCTGTTGATTTTGAAGTATCGCCTCAAAGCTAACGAAAAACGTCCAGCAATTGAAGTTATCACTGAATACGGAAAATTACCACCAGTTAAGTGTTTTTTAGGACAGCTAAATCAAGTATTTATGAACATCCTTGCTAACGCCATTGATGCCTTAGATACTTCCTGCGAGGGGCTTTCTTTTACTCAAGTGCAAGCCAATCATCAGCAAATACTGATTCACACTGAAGTATCTAGTGACGAGCGCACGGTAACAATTCGCATCAAAGATAACGGTCAAGGGATGCCAGAGGAGATTAGAGCACGGATCTTTGACCACCTGTTTACAACTAAAGAGGTTGGAAAAGGAACAGGATTAGGATTAGCGATCGCTCGTCAAATCGTTGAGGAAACCCATGATGGGCGGTTGAGTTGCAATTCTGTGCTTGGCGAAGGAACAGAATTTGTCATAGAGATTCCAGTGTCTTAATAACTACTAGTGCGATTTCAAAAAATACGGAGATGAAGCCTGTTTTGTTTTAGAATACAGGTCGATGCATTAGCTTTTCTAATCGTGTGCGCCTGATTTTGCCTCCTTTACATTACTTTAGAGACAGGCTCTAAAAACTTAGCTTAATTCTTCTAGTAGAGGAGAGAGCTAATTAAAAATGCGTATACTGCAATTACCAAGCAATAGTTTGATAAGCCCCTAGTTAAAGACCTACTAGGAGCTTTTTTTTAATTGATTATCTATCTTAATTAGGTCATATCCCAAAAACTTAGTAGTAATTAAACTATTCCTTATGGATATTAATAATTAATTCTGATGGTAGATTGAGTCAGGGATGAAGATAGTTAATATGTATTTGTAAGTCAAAAGACGTTTACCAAAATTAACAACAATGAATATTCTTGCTTGGATTGTTTTAGGTCTAATTGCTGGTGCGATCGCAAAAGCTATATATCCTGGTCATCAAGGCGGTGGAATTCTAGGAACAATTGTGTTAGGAATTATCGGTGCTTTTGTTGGCGGTAGTTTAGGTGTATTCTTCAGTACGGGAACCTTATCTCTAGCAGCTCCTAGTCTTAGCATTCCAGGCATTGCAGTAGCAGTTCTTGGTGCAATTGTCGCAGTTTTCTTGTGGAATTTACTAACCAACCGCAGTGCTGTATAAAAGTAAAATTGCGGTAAATCAATGAGCAAGATTTCGCAAATTCATTTAACTATTTTTAACTGTGAATTAAATTAAAAAAAATAGCGTCTCCGTAATTATAGGTAGGCGTTATTTTTTTTGCTCGCAATAAAATAATCAAAATTAGCGCTAGCTAATAGTCCAATACAGTTCATATAAGACCAAAACACTTGTAGAGACGGCGATTTATCGCGTCTTCAATACCCACCAATAGGCTATGTTGCAGCTTAGAGAGTGTTTGCAAGTCAGTAAAGCCTTCATTTTCAGCACAGATAGTGCTAAAAATTCTACAGGTAGGAAGATTAGCGATCGCTAAGTGTAAATTTATTTTAAGAGTGTTAATTAGCTCTAAGAATTCCTATGCCAGCTTTTCTTTCAATGTAATCTGCTAAGTTGATAAAATCTTCACGCGGGTAGCATCTTCCACCAACCAGATCAAAGGCTAATCTACTGGCAGGATTTTCTGGGTTTTCGAGTATATGTATACCCCAGTAGTAAAGTAGGTCACTAGTCTGAATACAAACTTCTTCTGGATCTATACAATGAAATTTATTATCTATTTTGTTAATTTCTTTACAAGTATCAGATTGGAATAATACAATAATCTAACCGCTGTTACGTCTGATTTAAATAAGTATAAATACGCTATAACCTACAGGTTTCATAAAATTTTCAATAAGTTGGACTGGTCGCTGCACACAAACCGACGATGTTTAGTTAAGCTGTAAGCGCTATGATTAAAGTTTATTGAACATCTCTATGCACTGGTTGTTATCTGGGCCGTTGAGTACGGAAGAATTGACGGTTAACATTGCAGGGTTACCTGCATCGTTACAAGGTAAGAAGTTGGTGCAGTTGTCAGATTTTCACTACGATGGTTTGCGGCTGTCGGAAGATATGCTAGAAAAAGCGATCGCAGTTACTAACGAAGCTGAACCAGATTTGATTTTATTAACTGGTGACTACGTAACTGACGATCCGATGCCGATTCACCAACTGGTACTTAGACTCAAACATCTGCAAAGTCGCAGTGGTATCTATGCTGTTCTTGGCAATCACGATATACATTACAAACATGCAAAAGCAGAAGTTACACAGGCGTTAACTAGCATTGGAATTCACGTCCTTTGGAATGAAATAGCCTATCCACTAGGACAAGAATTACCACTCGTTGGACTTGCGGATAGTTGGTCACGCGAATTTCACCCTGCACCAGTTATGAACCAGCTAAACCCCGACACACCATGCATCGTTTTATCCCACAACCCAGATACTGCGGAGATATTACAAGCATGGCGAGTCGATTTACAATTATCGGGTCATACTCACGGTGGTCAAATCGTGATTCCCGGAATTGGTCCTGTGGCATTGTTTTACGAAAAACTTGTAGAAAAAATACCCAAAAAAGTGCGGCGTCGATTCCCATTTTTGGAAGTAAATGTTTCTGTAGTCAGCCATTGGGAATGGGCACAGGGTTTTCATCAGCTAGGAAAAAATCAGTTATATGTCAATCGTGGTTTGGGAACTTACCTCCCAGGACGCTTATTTTGCCGCCCAGAAGTTACTATAATCACCCTACAAGGTGAGTAGATAAATTCAAAATTCAATATAAAAGAATGCAATTACAGCAGGTATTCTGGCTAATGAGTACCTGACAGACATAATTCAAATCAATGAATTAATTGTATCTACAGTAGATGACATAAATTATTGCATTTTATCAAGTTACATTTTAATTTTTGGTAAGCTGTAAGCGCTGGTATGAGGAGTATCGGTTGCCTTATGCATTGGTTGTTTACGGGACATTTAAGAGTAGATAAAATAACGGTTAAGATTGCACAACTTCCTGCATCTTTACAAGGTACAACGCTAGTGCAGTTGTCAGATTTTCACTACGATGGTTTGCGGCTATCAGAAGATATGCTTGAAGAAGCGATCGCAGTTACTAACGAAGCTGAACCAGATTTAATTCTATTAACTGGTGATTATGTAACTGACGACCCCATGCCAATTCACCAACTGGTGCTTCGATTAAAACATTTGCAGAGTCGCTGTGGTATTTATGCCGTACTTGGCAACCACGATATCTATTACAGCCACTCCAAAGCAGAAGTTACACAGGCTTTAACTAGCATTGGGGTGCATGTGCTTTGGAATGAAATCGCCTATCCACTAGGAAAAGAATTACCACTTGTGGGACTAGCTGATTATTGGTCACGGGAATTTTACCCCGCACCAATCATGAATCAACTAGATTCTGTTATACCCCGTATTGTTTTATCCCATAACCCAGATACAGCCAAGATATTGCAACAATGGCGCGTAGATTTGCAACTATCTGGTCATACTCACGGTGGTCACATCGTAATTCCGGGCATTGGTCCCCTAGTACTCTATTACAAAAAGCTACTCAAACAAATTCCCAAAAAATTGCGGCGTTGGGTAACATTTTTCTTGGGAGACTGCTCGAAAGTAGTGCGATATTGGGAGTGGGCGCAAGGGTTTCACAAGATAGAAGAAAATCAACTATATGTCAATCGTGGTTTAGGAACTTATAAACCAGGACGTTTATTTTGTCCGCCAGAAGTGACTGTAATTACCTTAATTTAGTCATTGGTCATTGGTCATTGGTCTAAATAAATGATAAATGATAAGTACAAATGACTAATGACAAAGGACAGCCCCCACTGGTCAGAGTGCAATTTAAATACATAACACTCAAAGCAGAAACCGCCGGAAGCTACGATGGATAGGTATCAGCAGCTTGGGGCGGTTTCTTGAAGATTGGAAAATTCAGAAATAACTAACTCAACTAAGGTGGACAGCATTTGCGATCGCTCTACTCAGAATTGCACATCCTTACATTCCAACTAGGCAGGCATTTTCTGGCTGTGCGTTCTAAAACCTCCAAAACAACTCATTGAACTCAAGGCAAAAACACATTCAATGGATGCCACAACCATAAAGAGCGATCGCAAGAACATTAGAGCAGGAGGCACAGGCTCTAACTTGAAAGTTTTTGTTTAACTTTTAACCTGTTTGTACCTTGCTCTTAATCTAGCATCGTGTTTGTTCGGCTAGGGTACATCTTTACTAAACTTGAGTACCATTAACTTATCGCAATAATTCTGAAATATTGCTTAAAAATTGCCCCACTTGTTACATATTGGCGTTAATGCCAGCATTATCAAGTGGGCTGAAAATTCAGGAGCGGTTATTGAGCAGAACCACCTGTAGTAGCATCACCTGCGGTAGAAGAACCGCTATTAGATGCAGGTGGAGTGGTTTTAGAGGTATCACTTGTCGTGTCTGGAGCGACAGTCTTAGTAGAAGTATCGCTCTGCGAAGTTGGAGTATTACTAGATGGACTCGTGGTCTGGCTCTGTGACGCATTGGGAGTTGGCTGAGTTACAGAAGGTGCTTTTTCTGCCGCAGGTTGCTGGGGTGGAATCGTAATGTTAATGTCTGGTTGGCGAGGTGCAGACGGAGGTGTAACCTGCTGTTGTGGAACAGGAATAGGAACAGGTACTTCCCTAATTCT
This sequence comes from Nostoc sp. CALU 1950, assembly GCF_051172895.1. Classification (NCBI taxonomy): domain Bacteria; kingdom Bacillati; phylum Cyanobacteriota; class Cyanophyceae; order Nostocales; family Nostocaceae; genus Nostoc; species Nostoc sp. CALU 1950. The sequence goes on from NZ_JBDNJQ010000064.1 coordinate 24,266, forward strand.
TTCGATTATCGTTGTTTGTGGTTGAGGAGATGCACTAGGTGTTGCACTACTATTACTCGGTACAGGAACCACGACTGGCACAGTATTGTCAACGGCTGCGTTATTCTGCTGGTTGAAGTACCAGACCCCACCTATAACCAAACCAAGCAGGGAAGTAATAATAATACCCAACAGCAAACCACCACTAGCATTGTTTTCATCACGCTGGGCTAAATCTGCTTGCTGATTGCTACGCTCAGTATTTCGACCTTGTACGTAACCGTTACTAAAAGAGTTTGGATTAGCTGTGCTGTTCTTTACTGTTTCAGTGGTTTGCGTCAAGTCAGTGTGAGTATTACCATTAGCATCAGTGTAAGATTCTTGCTTAAATTCACTGTTTTGGCTTTCGCGTTCATTAGGAATAGGCATAGCTGTTGATTTCACTCCTCGATATTAATGTTGACAAACTAAAGCTTTGTAAAAACAAGAGGTTTTACTCAATTGAAAAATATATGTTGCTGATAAATGTTGAGTTTTATTTGCTACGCGACTGTTGGTGATTCTCAGAATAACCTCTGAGATCAGCAAGTGGCTCTATCTGTAGGAAGTTAATACTTAATCAAGAGAAAGAGTGTCCCAAAGATGGATGTTATTATACTGTTAGATGATGAATTGATAAAAAATCTGGCAATTTACTGAAATCATCTAAATTTTTAATAAATCAAGAATAGATTATGCTTATAAATCATTTATAAAAGAGTGACAGCTTTACTGATGGGGAATAGGGTAATAGTTTTATCCCCGCTGCTACTAGCCAGTGTTTTACCATCTGGGCTAAAGGCAACAGAATAAACTGCATCTTCAGATCCTGAAAAAGTACAGAGTTCATTGCCTGTATCTAGTTGCCATAACTTGATCGTTTTGTCTTTACTACCGCTAGCTATAATTTTGCCATTGGGGCTAAAAGCGACAGAATAGACATGATCAGAATGCCCAGCTAGGGTGCAGAGTTCTTCACCGCTTTCTACGTGCCATAGCTTAATTGTCTTGTCCCAACTACCACTTGCTAAAGTCTTGCCATTTTGGCTGAAAGTGACAGAATTTACCCCTCCAAACCAATCGGAATGCCCTGTAAGAGTTAGGACTTTCTGTTTAGCCAAATGCCAAATTTTGATGGTTTTGTCATTACCAGCACCACCACTGGCTAAAGTTTTTCCATCCGGACTGAATGCAACGGATAAAACGTCATCTGAATGCCCTTTGAATGTGTGTACTTTCTTTTTTGTCTCTATTGACCAAAGTTGAATCGTCTTGTCTTTACTGCCACTGGCTAAAGTTTTTCCATCCGTACTAAAAGTAACAGAGTGAACCTTTTCTTCGTGTCCTGTGAAGGTAAAGATTTCATTCCCTGTTAGGACATCCCACAATTTAATAGTTTTGTCATCACTAGCACTGGCTAGAATCTTGCCATTAGGGCTGAAAGCAACAGAATTTACCCCTCCAGACCAAGAAGACTCTCCATGTCCCTTGAAGGTGCGTGGTTCCTCATGAGTTAAATGCCAAATTTTGATGGTTTCGTCATCACTAGCACTCGCAAAAGTTTGCCCATCAGGGCTGAAGACGACAGACATTACCTTATTTGAATGCCCTTTAAGGGTGCGTACAGATATTAGGCGTTGCATATTTAAGAATACAAAGAATTCAGCAGCAAATCTTACTACACTTAGTATTCCCAGATATAAGTATTATTTAACTCTAGGTCTGGTGTCGCCGTCTGAAGTGTCTTAAACTATATTCGCTTCTTATCTTCAACGCCTATTTAGCCGCAGTAAATTTTTTATCCTCTGACAAAATCTTTCTACCAGAGGTCTAGGTTTTGATACATATCTAGGTGAGCGTGATCTACGTGTACTCCCCGGATTTCTTAACTCTTCTTCTATTTGTGCAGCTTTATTTAAATCTGAAGCGGCTCTATATTCATATCCCAATTGTGAGCAAACTAGCCCACGATATTTATATGCGTCAATGTAGTGAGGATTGAGACGAATTGCGTGGGTAAAATCTGCGATCGCATCCTCATATCTTCCTTCTGTAGCATTATCTACTCCTAAAGTATAGAAAGTTTCTGCATCCCAACGATTGACAGATATTTTTGTGGGATTTTTAGGCGAAGATGAAGATGGATTTTCAGGAATGGGAGGCTCAGATGGACTTTCAGATTTGAGCTTATTGTAAGCTCCGTTGATTGATTTGATTTTTTCCTCAGCTTCCTGTTTTTGCTTTTGATCAACAAAGCGATCGGGATGCCAAATTTTCACCAGTTTACGGTAAGTTCGCTTCACCTGTGCTTGAGACGCACCGGGTTCCAGCCCCAGAATTTCATAAGCCTCATTGATATCGAAGCGTAGACGCTTCGGCTTGTCGTTAGACATCGCGCATACTGAAAAAATCGGCAACTATAATCTATGTTAACTATTCCGATGAATCTTCTCCAATCAACCCAAACGCCCCATTCTGGTTATCACTGGGATGGAAGTAGTCGCCGCTTCTTTGAAGGCTGGTATTATCGCGTCACGTTGCCGGAAATTGGACAGACATTCGCCTTTATGTACTCCATTGAAGACCCCATCGGCGATAAACCCCACAGCGGTGGTGCAGCCCAAATCCTCGGCCCAGATGATGAGTATTTATGTCGTACTTTTCCTGATGTCAACAAATTTTGGGGTAGTCGGGATGTCCTGGGTTTAGGTCATTGGGGTAAAACCAATTTGCAAGTTTCTCCCCTATACCTCCTTCCAGCAGAGTTTAAGCATCATGTACAAGAAGGCTATCAAGCTACAGTCACCTTGAATCAGGGAATAATTTGCGATCGCGCCACCAATAATTATTGCCGTTGGGAGTATGAAATTCAACCAGTATACGGTTGGGGAAATCAAAACAGCATTCAGCAATCAACCGCAGGCTGGCTGTCATTCTTGCAGATTTTTGAACCCGGATGGCAAATTTTGATGGCTCACGGTTTAGCCAGTGGAAAGATTGACTGGAATGGCAAAATCTACGAATTCACTAACGCCCCAGCCTACAGCGAGAAAAATTGGGGTGGTGCTTTTCCTCAAAAATGGTTTTGGATAAATTGTAATTTTTTTGAAGGCGAACCCGACTTAGCATTAACTGCTGGCGGTGGGCGGCGGGGCGTGCTGTGGTGGATGGAATCTGTAGCGATGATTGGACTGCACTATCAAGGCAAGTTTTATGAATTCGTTCCCTGGAATTCACAAGTAGAGTGGGAAATTCAGCCTTGGGGTAGATGGCAAATGAAAGCTAGTAACTCCCATTACGAAATTGAATTGACAGGAACCACCAATCTATCTGGTACACCTCTACGTGCACCCACAGCAGAAGGTTTAAGATACTGTTGCCGAGACACTATGCAAGGAAAGCTAAATTTAGAGTTACGAGAACTAAATGGAAGAAAATCTCAAATAATCCTCAAAGCAGAAAGTCTTCTTTGTGGTTTAGAAGTAGGCGGCGGCTCTTGGGATAATTGTTGGCAGTCTGACTAAAACTACTGCTATAATTATATATGCTTCGCAGTTGGGGTTGTAGCTCAGTTGGATAGAGCGGACGCCTCCTAAGCGTCAGGTCGTGCGTTCAAGTCGCACCAGTCCCGTTTTTCAGGCAATTAACATATAACAATTCATCCGGGCACAGCATTGCTTGTGCACCCACTATTAGTCTGTATTCTATGCAATCGAGAAGAACTAGATAAAGTGGTTACAACCCTTTGATGAATCGTCCGATACAGGTTAGGATAATCCATCAATTAGAAGCAAGACTTTAAGCACGCTTAATCGCGCTGCGACGGGAGAATCGACCAAATTTATTATATTTGGGCAGATTTTTTGGAAGTTTGCTACTCTACTATCAATTGTTTTTTCTTCTAGACAGAGAAAATTTTGGACTGAGTAAATTAAGTTATTGAGCCTTGAATAAGCTACTCTTTACAGGTAAATCTTTTCGTTTTATGGCTTTTGTCCTACCGCTAGCCGTGTGGTGGGGATACAAAGAAGTACAAAACCAATTTGTACAGCCGCAAGCAGTTATAGTGTTGGGTGGTTCAACGAGACGTTTAGAGAGAGAGAAGTTTACAGCAAAATTTGTTAGTGAGCATCCAAATATACCGATTTGGATTACTGGCGGTAGTCCACCTACATTCACCCAACGAGTCTTTACCAAAGCTGGCATTGATCCCAAACGTTTACACTTGGACTACGAAGCAGTAGATACAGTTACTAATTTTACTACGTTGGTGGATGATTTGCAAGCTCGTGGCATCAAGAGTGTTTACTTGATTACTTCAGACTTCCACATGCGCCGGGCTTGTGTCATCGGCGAAATTATTTTGGGTAGTCGGGGTATTTATTTAAAACCAGTGCCAGTTCCTTCAGAAAACCCCCCTGAATCTATCGAAAAATCGATTCGTGATGGAGCTAGAGCCATAATTTGGTTAGCAACTGGTTACACTGGTGTCGATGCTGCGAAAAAGAAACGATAAATCAATTTGGGATTTTGGAAATGAAAATTTTCAAATTCAAAAACTTTATCGATATGAAATAAGACAAACTATTCCAAGTTGGTGACATTTATGGGAGCTTGCATAATCTTGACCTAAGTCAATACAGGCAAATTAAGAGAACTAATGCCAATAATCTTGACATCAACTCAGTAAGAACAGACACTTCAAAGTATAATTTTTGAAAAACTAGCGCAACACTAACCTTCAAACAACACAGCAGCTTGGACTGTTCGGAGTGGTCTAGTATAGTTCGGGGAAAAAAACGCCCCAAGTTCTCCCACAATTTGATACCCTAGCTTAAACAGATTTGAGAAAATTTAAAGCGTGGAAATTCAACTTGGGCGGGGAAAAACAGCTCGCAGAGCTTACGGAATAGATGAAATTGCTCTAGCCCCCGGTAACAGAACACTAGACCCCAGTTTGGCGGATACTAAGTGGCGTATTGGCAATATTGAGCGAGAAATCCCGATAATTGCCAGTGCAATGGATGGTGTAGTAGATGTTCGTATGGCTGTACGTTTGTCACAGTTAGGAGCATTAGGTGTCCTCAATTTAGAGGGGATTCAAACTCGCTATGCTGACCCAGAGCCAATATTAGATCGGATTGCCTCTGTGGGGAAAGATGATTTTGTTGCCTTAATGCAAGAACTCTATGCCGAACCAATAAAACCGGAATTAATTGAACAACGTATTCAGGAAATTAAACAACAAGGTGGGATTGCGGCGGTAAGTGCAACTCCAGCCGGTGCAAGTAAATACGGTGAGGCGGTGGCAAAAGCTGGGGCAGATTTATTTTTTGTGCAGGCTACGGTAGTTTCTACTGCACATCTGTCACCAGAGTCTTTGGTACCACTTGATTTAGCAGAATTTTGCCGTTCCATGCCCATCCCCGTGGTATTGGGGAATTGCGTGACTTACGAAGTCACTTTGAATTTGTTGAAAGCTGGGGCGGCTGGGGTACTGGTGGGAATTGGACCTGGTGCCGCTTGTACGTCCCGTGGCGTGTTGGGTGTGGGTGTGCCACAAGCGACTGCGATCGCAGATTGTGCTGCTGCACGAGATGATTACTACAAGGAAACTGGCAACTATATCCCCATTATTGCTGATGGCGGTTTAATCACCGGTGGCGACATTTGCAAATGCATCGCCTGCGGTGCCGATGGTGTGATGATTGGTTCCCCCTTTGCCAGAGCCGAAGAAGCCCCAGGACGAGGTTATCATTGGGGTATGGCGACTCCCAGTCCAGTCTTACCCCGTGGCACCCGGATTCGCGTTGCCACAACCGGTAGCCTAGAGCAAATACTCATTGGCCCAGCCGGACTAGATGATGGCACTCACAATCTTTTAGGAGCCTTAAAGACGAGTATGGGCACTTTGGGAGCTAAAAATATTAAAGAAATGCAACAAGTGGAAGTTGTGATTGCGCCTTCCCTATTAACTGAGGGTAAAGTTTACCAAAAAGCTCAACAATTAGGTATGGGGAAATAAAGGGAATCGGGAGTAGGGAGTAGGAGATGGGGAGAAATAGCCCCATACATACCTAATGCCCACTCCCCACCTTTCCGGGGTAGGTATTTAAGAAAGGTTATAGATAGTTCACTGCTATGCTGGTTGTTAAGTTTTTGGGCGAAGGATGAAAAGCGTTTGGCACAACCCGCTGATTTACAATTTGAAGTTGCGGATGCTGCCTAGTCTTGCATACACTCTTGGTAGCCAGTGTGTTTAAAGAGAATTTTTTTAGGAAATTATAACATTGGCAATTTGGATGCTATATTAGTAAGTCTAGTAGTGTGTGTACATAATTAATAGTATTTTTGGAATTGACTGTGGCGAATACAAAGTCTGCTCTCAAGCGTGCCGAAATCGCAGAACGTAACCGACTGCGTAATAAAGCTTACAAATCAGCAGTCAAGACGCTGATGAAGAAATACTTTAATGCTGTAGCTGCCTGTACAGCTAATCCTACCCCAGAATTAAAACAAGAAGCACAGGCTCGGTTATCCGAGGCTTACGGCAAAATCGATAAAGCAATCAAACGGGGTGTCCTTCACCCCAACAATGGGGCAAGGAAAAAGTCAAGATTGGCTCACAGATTAAAACCCCTCACACAAACAGCTGAGTAGTCATTGGTCATTTGTCCTTTGTCATTGGTCACAAAACAAAAAGAGAAGTCTGAGCGCCGACTTTCAACGATAGTACAGCTTTAGCGATTCCGTTTCCCCTTAACGGTAAGCAAGCTATTTGCAGCATTTCGTCGATTATCGTCTGCCTCCATCATCCCCAATGGGGTACAAAACTCCCGAAACAACAAATGACGAAGGACAAACAACAAAGGACAAAAGATGCAACTGATAGACACACACGTACATCTCAACTTTGATAGTTTTCAGCCGGATTTAGCAACTGTGCGATCACGATGGCAAGAAGCAGGTGTAGTGCGTTTGGTACATTCCTGTGTTCACCCAGAGGAGTTTTCCAGTATTCAATCCATAGCCCAAGAGTTTCCCGAAATCAGCTTTGCTGTGGGATTACATCCTTTAGATGCTGATAAATGGAATAGTGAGACAGCCGAGAAAATCAAAACTTTAGCTAGTTCTGACTCGAATGTGGTAGCAATTGGGGAAATGGGGCTGGATTTTTACAAAGCTGATAACTACGAGCAACAGTACATGGTGTTCGAGTCGCAGTTGGCGATCGCATCTGAACTCAACTTACCAGTGATTATTCACTGCCGCGATGCTGCTGTCGCAACCAGAGAAGTGTTGCAAAAATGGCGGAAACTCAAAGGAGAAACAGTGCGGGGTGTCATGCATTGTTGGGGAGGAACACCAGAAGAAACTCAATGGTTTCTGGATTTAGGCTTTTACATCAGCTTTAGCGGAACGGTAACGTTCAAAAACGCTAAAGCGATCCAATCCTCAGCTGCGATGGTGAATAGCGATCGCCTACTGATTGAAACAGACTGTCCTTTCCTATCCCCAGTTCCGAAACGGGGTGAGAGACGCAACGAACCTGCTTACGTGCTTTATGTAGCCGAGCAAGTAGCTAAACTGCGTCAGGAAACGGTAGAGGCGATCGCCCATCAAACCACCCAAAATGCCTGTGAATTATTCGGTCTGTCAATATCAGGTGTGCCCTAGTATATTTTGTCAAGTTGTGCTAAAAAAAATATAACTCTAGGGGGACAAAAATATGCTAATATTATTCCCTCAAAAACATTTTGCTTGCGCCATAATGATAAAGGAAGGAATTTAAAACTTTTCGTCTGAATTTTCCGTGCTGTTATGGCTTGGCCATCCCCCCAATCTCTACAAGCGGATGCTCTCCACACATGACTAATCGTGCCAATCCAAATTGAGCTAGACTTTTGCACAACATCAGCTTGGTGTGTATTGAACCTATTGAAAATCGTTAAACAAAATTGCCTTGTGAGTACAATTCAGCAAAATAAAGTGATTCTGATTCAAAGCCAACAAGGTACGGATCATTCCCTCAGTCTTAGGATATCGAGGATATCACTGAGAGTATAAACAGCGGGGTGGATTTAAGACACACCGAATGGAGCTGCGTCAGCAAATTAACGCGCTTTTTGGAGGGGAAGTGAGGAAAGTAGATCAAACTCAGGAATATCTCAGCATATTCTTTTTGAAATGGGGATTGGGCATGAGGCGTGGGGTGCAGAGTGGAAAGACTTTCAGCAACTTCTTTCCTGCTCCTCTGCTCCCACATTTTCTATTTAAGAGCGATTACTCCGTTGTCAAAATGCTAATTCCAGCCAGCTTTAATCGCTGCGTTTGCCCACACCTGTAAACAACAAGTGTGTAAGAAAAAGTTCCCAAACAGCTAAGGACACTGGCTAGCAGTGGGAAGCGTTAAAGAGCAGTGTCCAAGGGAAAAGTTAACCAGGTTGACAAAGGTAGAGGCATGACTAAAGAAACATACATGGAACCCGCCTTTCTATTGCCCGACTTGATTGAAATCCAGCGGTCAAGCTTTCGCTGGTTTTTGGAAGAAGGGCTGATAGAAGAACTTAACTCCTTTAGTCCTATTACAGATTATACGGGCAAATTAGAACTCCACTTTTTAGGTCATAACTACAAACTCAAAGAACCAAAGTACAGCGTCGAAGAAGCCAAACGGCGGGACAGCACCTATGCCGTCCAAATGTATGTTCCCACACGTCTGATTAATAAAGAAACCGGGGAAATCAAAGAGCAAGAGGTATTCATTGGTGATTTGCCTTTGATGACCGATCGCGGGACGTTTATTATTAACGGAGCCGAGCGGGTAATTGTCAATCAAATCGTGCGATCGCCAGGGGTTTATTACAAATCAGAAATCGACAAAAACGGGCGACGTACTTATTCAGCTAGCTTAATTCCCAACCGAGGAGCATGGCTGAAATTTGAAACAGACCGTAACGATTTGGTGTGGGTACGCATCGACAAAACCCGCAAACTGTCAGCACAGGTACTTCTAAAAGCTTTAGGGTTATCAGACAACGAAATCTTTGACGCCTTACGCCACCCCGAATATTTCCAAAAAACCATTGAAAAAGAAGGGCAGTTTTCTGAAGAAGAAGCCCTGATGGAGTTATATCGGAAACTGCGTCCTGGTGAACCACCCACTGTGTTAGGTGGACAACAGCTGCTAGACTCTCGTTTCTTTGACCCGAAACGTTATGACCTTGGTCGCGTTGGACGGTACAAACTCAATAAGAAATTGCGCCTTTCTGTCCCAGACACAATGCGGGTGTTGACTGCTGGGGATATCTTGGCAGCCGTAGATTACCTGATCAACCTAGAATATGACATCGGTAATATCGATGACATTGACCACTTAGGCAACCGTCGGGTGAGAAGCGTCGGGGAATTGCTGCAAAACCAAGTGCGGGTGGGTTTAAACCGCCTAGAGAGAATTATTCGGGAACGGATGACTGTATCCGATGCTGAAGTGCTAACCCCTGCTTCCTTGGTGAACCCCAAACCATTGGTAGCAGCAATTAAAGAATTCTTTGGTTCCAGCCAATTAAGTCAGTTCATGGATCAAACCAATCCCTTAGCAGAACTGACTCATAAACGCCGTCTAAGTGCCCTTGGCCCTGGTGGTTTAACCCGTGAACGCGCCGGTTTTGCCGTGCGGGATATTCACCCTAGCCACTATGGACGCATTTGCCCCATTGAGACACCAGAAGGCCCCAACGCCGGATTGATTGGCTCCTTGGCAACCCATGCGCGGGTTAACCTTTATGGGTTCTTAGAAACACCATTTAGACCTGTGGAAAATGGACGAGTCAGATTTGACTTGCCTCCAGCCTACATGACAGCCGATGAAGAAGACGATCTGCGGGTTGCTCCTGGAGATATTCCTGTAGATGAAACTGGACACATTATTGGTCCACTAGTACCAGTCCGGTATCGTCAAGAATTTTCCACCACAACACCAGAACAGGTGGACTATGTAGCAGTATCTCCTGTTCAGATTGTGTCGGTAGCAACCAGCATGATTCCCTTCTTGGAGCATGATGACGCTAACCGAGCGCTGATGGGGTCGAACATGCAACGGCAAGCAGTCCCCCTGCTTAAGCCAGAGCGTCCTCTGGTGGGTACTGGTTTGGAAGCCCAAGGAGCAAGAGACTCCGGGATGGTGATTGTATCGCGTACCGATGGCGATGTTACTTATGTAGATGCTACAGAAATTCGCGTCCGTCCTAAACCTAACACCTCCGAAATTAGATACACCCTTTCCAAGTACCAACGCTCAAACCAAGACACCTGTTTAAATCAAAAACCTCTCGTCCGCATTGGTGAACGGGTTGTTGCTGGTCAGGTATTGGCTGACGGCTCTTCCACCGAAGGCGGTGAATTGGCGCTAGGACAAAATATCGTCGTTGCCTATATGCCTTGGGAAGGCTACAACTACGAAGACGCAATTTTAATCTCTGAAAGACTGGTGCAGGATGATGTCTACACCTCAATTCACATTGAAAAATATGAAATTGAAGCTAGACAAACCAAACTGGGTCCAGAAGAAATTACCAGAGAAATTCCCAACGTCGGTGAAGATGCCTTGCGTCAGTTGGATGAACAGGGAATCATTCGCATTGGGGCATGGGTAGAAGCTGGAGATATCTTAGTAGGAAAAGTCACACCCAAGGGTGAATCTGACCAACCGCCAGAAGAAAAACTGTTGCGGGCGATTTTCGGTGAAAAAGCGCGGGATGTGCGAGACAATTCCTTGCGAGTACCAAATGGTGAAAAAGGTCGCGTAGTTGATGTGCGCTTGTTTACTCGTGAACAAGGCGATGAACTGCCACCAGGAGCCAATATGGTAGTCCGGGTGTATGTTGCCCAAAAACGCAAAATCCAAGTTGGTGACAAAATGGCAGGACGCCACGGTAATAAAGGGATTATTTCTCGGATATTACCAGCGGAAGATATGCCTTATTTGCCCGATGGTTCACCAGTGGACATTGTACTTAACCCCTTGGGCGTACCCAGCCGGATGAACGTTGGACAAGTATTTGAATGCCTCTTGGGTTGGGCTGGTCAGACCTTGGGAGTACGATTTAAGATTACTCCCTTTGATGAAATGTACGGTGAAGAGACATCGCGCCGAATCGTGCATGGCAAATTGCAAGAAGCACGAGACGAAACAGGGAAAGACTGGGTATATAACCCAGATAACCCAGGCAAAATCATGGTGTATGACGGTCGTACAGGCGAACCCTTTGACCGAGCAATTACCATCGGTGTGGCTTATATGCTGAAGCTGGTGCATTTGGTGGATGATAAGATCCACGCCCGTTCTACAGGCCCATACTCGCTGGTTACTCAGCAACCCTTGGGTGGTAAAGCACAACAAGGTGGTCAACGGTTTGGAGAAATGGAAGTGTGGGCATTGGAAGCCTTTGGTGCGGCTTACACCTTACAGGAATTGCTCACAGTTAAATCTGACGATATGCAAGGACGGAATGAAGCGTTAAATGCGATCGTTAAAGGTAAGGCAATTCCTCGTCCTGGAACTCCAGAATCCTTTAAGGTGTTAATGCGCGAGTTGCAATCATTGGGGTTGGACATTGCCGTTCACAAGGTAGAAACCCAAGCAGACGGCAGTTCCCTAGATGTGGAAGTTGATTTGATGGCAGACCAATCAGCCCGTCGGACACCTCCTCGACCCACCTATGAATCTCTTTCCCGCGAATCGCTGGAAGATGACGAATAAGGAGTGCTGAGTGCTGAGTGCTGAGTGCTGAGTATTAAACAACTCAGTAATTGGCATTTAGCACTTGGATATCTCTTAATTCAAACCTTAAAACTAAATATACTCAAAACTCATAACTCGAAACTCAGCACTTAAGTATGAGACCTGCCCAAACTAATCAGTTTGACTACGTAAAAATCGGCTTGGCTTCCCCCGAACGCATTCGGCAATGGGGCGAGAGAACATTGCCCAACGGTCAAGTAGTCGGTGAAGTAACCAAGCCAGAGACAATTAACTACCGAACTCTCAAGCCAGAGATGGATGGCTTATTTTGTGAGCGCATTTTTGGCCCAGCGAAAGATTGGGAATGCCATTGTGGCAAATATAAAAGAGTTCGTCATAGAGGTATTGTCTGTGAGCGCTGTGGGGTAGAAGTCACCGAGTCACGGGTGCGTCGCCACCGCATGGGCTATATTAAACTCGCTGCACCAGTAGCTCACGTTTGGTATCTCAAAGGCATTCCTAGCTATATTTCCATCCTGTTGGATATGCCCTTGCGGGATGTCGAGCAGATTGTCTATTTCAACTCTTATGTTGTCCTGAGTGCAGGTAATGCCGAAACTTTAACTTACAAACAGCTACTGAGTGAAGACCAGTGGTTGGAAATAGAAGACCAAATTTATAGCGAAGATTCTGTGCTGCAAGGCGTAGAGGTAGGTATTGGTGCTGAAGCGCTGTTGCGTTTGCTTGCCGATATCAATTTGGAACAAGAAGCCGAAAGCCTACGCGAAGAAATTGGCAACGCCAAGGGACAAAAGAGAGCCAAGCTAATTAAGCGACTGCGGGTGATTGACAACTTTATCGCCACTGGTTCCAAACCAGAGTGGATGGTAATGGCAGTCATTCCTGTGATTCCCCCGGACTTGCGCCCAATGGTGCAACTAGATGGTGGACGGTTTGCCACGAGCGATTTGAATGATTTGTATCGGCGGGTAATTAACCGCAACAATCGTTTGGCGCGTTTGCAAGAAATTTTGGCCCCAGAGATTATTGTGCGGAACGAAAAGCGGATGCTGCAAGAAGCAGTGGATGCTTTGATTGACAATGGTCGTCGCGGACGCACTGTGGTAGGGGCAAATAACCGACCCCTGAAATCTTTGTCCGACATTATTGAGGGTAAACAAGGACGTTTCCGACAAAACTTGTTAGGTAAACGGGTTGACTACTCTGGACGTTCGGTAATTGTGGTCGGGCCAAAGCTGAAAATTCACCAGTGCGGTTTGCCTAGAGAAATGGCAATTGAGCTATTTCAACCATTTGTAATTAACCGCCTGATTCGTAGCGGTATGGTAAATAATATCAAAGCTGCGAAAAAGCTGATATCCCGCAATGATCCCAGTGTTTGGGATGTGTTGGAAGAGGTGATTGAAGGACATCCTGTAATGCTAAACCGGGCACCAACATTGCACCGCTTGGGTATTCAGTCTTTTGAACCAATTTTGGTAGAAGGTAGAGCGATTCAACTGCATCCTTTGGTGTGTCCAGCGTTTAACGCCGACTTTGACGGCGACCAAATGGCGGTACACGTCCCTCTTTCTTTAGAAAGTCAGGCGGAAGCGCGGTTGTTGATGTTGGCTTCTAACAATATTTTATCGCCAGCTACAGGTAAACCGATCATCACACCTAGCCAAGATATGGTGTTGGGAGCCTATTATTTAACGGCAGAAAATCCCGGTGCGACAAAAGGTGCAGGAAATTACTTTTCTTCGCTAGAGGATGTAATTATGGCTTTCCAGCAAGATCAAATTGACTTGCACGCCTATATTTACGTAAGGTTTGACGGTGAAATAGAATCAGACCAACCGGATACAGAACCCGTGAAAGTGACGGAAAACGAGGATGGTACTCGCACATTACTCTATAAGTTCCGTCGAGTCAGACAAGACGCGAAAGGCAATGTACTTTCACAGTATATATACACAACTCCTGGCCGGGTTATTTACAACAATGCCATTCAGGAAGCACTAGCAAGTTAATTCGTAATTTCTAATTCGTAATTCGTAATTGAAGAATGAATTACGAATTACGAACTACGAATTACGAATTATTAATTATTGATGACTCAGGACTAATGATTAATGACTAACGAAAAAATGATTTTTCGCAATCGCGTAGTTAACAAAAGTCAACTGCAAAAATTAATTTCTTGGGCCTTTACGAATTATGGTACAGCCCGAACCGCAGTGATGGCGGACAAATTGAAAGATTTGGGATTTCGCTACGCTACCAAAGCAGGGGTTTCCATCAGTGTAGATGACTTGATGATACCACCAACTAAGCGATTGCTCTTAGAAGCAGCTGAGGAAGAAATTCGCGCTACTGAAACTCGTTATCAACGGGGAGAAATCACTGAAGTAGAACGCTTCCAAAAGGTAATCGATACTTGGAATGGTACTAGTGAAGCCTTGAAAGATGAAGTAGTCGTTCACTTCAAGAAGACTAATCCCCTGAACTCCGTATACATGATGGCATTCTCCGGGGCACGGGGTAACATCTCACAAGTCCGGCAGTTGGTGGGAATGCGGGGACTGATGGCAGATCCTCAAGGGGAAATTATCGATTTACCGATCAAAACCAACTTCCGTGAAGGGCTAACTGTGACGGAATACATTATTTCGTCTTACGGTGCCAGAAAAGGATTGGTGGATACTGCTCTACGGACGGCTGACTCTGGTTATCTCACCCGCCGTTTGGTGGACGTTTCCCAGGATGTAATTATTCGGGAATTTGATTGCGGTACCACAAGAGGTCTTGCCATTCGACCAATGACAGAAGGTGCTAAAACCTTAATTCCTCTGGGAACCCGCTTGATGGGACGGGTAATTGGCGAAGATGTGGTGCATCCGGTCACAAAAGAATTGATTGCAGCACGCAATTCGCCAATTCCTGAAGACTTGGCGAAGAAAATTGAAAAATCTGGGGTGGAAGAAGTTGTGGTGCGATCGCCACTAACTTGTGAAGCCGCACGTTCTGTCTGTCAACACTGCTACGGCTGGAGTTTGGCACACGCCAAGATGGTAGATTTGGGCGAAGCTGTAGGGATTATTGCCGCCCAAAGTATCGGCGAACCTGGTACTCAGTTAACCATGCGGACATTCCACACGGGTGGTGTGTTTACTGGGGAAGTGGCGCAACAAGTTCGTTCCAAAATTGATGGGACTGTCAAGCTTCCTCGCAAACTGAAGACCAGAACATATCGTACTCGCCACGGTGAAGATGCCCTCTATGTTGAGGCTAATGGCATCATGCTTTTGGAACCAACAAAAGTAGGTGATGTTACCCCAGAGAACCAAGAGGTTCATCTTACCCAAGGTTCAACACTATATGTATTTGATGGAAATAAGGTAAAACAAGGTCAGTTGTTGGCAGAGGTTGCCCTCGGTGGACGGACAACTCGGACTAATACAGAAAAAGCCGTTAAAGATGTTGCCTCCGACTTAGCAGGGGAAGTGCAATTTGCCGAAGTAGTTCCAGAACAAAAAACCGACCGTCAAGGTAATACAACAACCACAGCCGCACGCGGTGGTTTGATTTGGATTTTGTCTGGAGAAGTTTATAACTTACCGCCTGGTGCAGAATTGGTGGTGAAAAATGGTGATGCGATCGCTGCTAATGGAGTTTTAGCAGAAACCAAGTTAGCCAGTTTACACGGTGGTGTCGTGCGCTTGCCAGAAGCTACCCCAGGTAAGAGTACCAGGGAAATTGAGATTATCACTGCTTCTGTGGTTTTAGACCAGGCAACCGTGACAGTCCAAAGTTCTCAAGGTCGTAATAACTACTTAGTATCTACTGGCAACAACCAAGTATTTAACCTCCGGGCTACACCAGGCACAAAAGTGCAAAATGGTCAAGTGGTAGCTGAGTTAATTGATGACCGCTATCGCACAACCACTGGTGGATTCCTGAAATTCGCAGGTGTTGAAGTCCAGAAAAAAGGTAAAGCCAAGCTGGGTTATGAAGTGGTGCAGGGTGGTACCTTATTGTGGATTCCTGAAGAAAGCCACGAAGTTAATAAAGATATCTCCTTGCTGTTGGTGGAAGATGGTCAGTTTGTAGAAGCTGGCACTGAGGTAGTGAAAGATATCTTCTGCCAAAACAGTGGTGTGGTAGAAGTCACCCAGAAAAACGACATCCTGCGGGAAGTGGTGGTGAAGCCAGGGGAACTGCTGATGGTGGACGATCCAGAATCAGTTATCGGGCGAGATAACACCTTCATCCAACCAGGTGAGGAATTCCAAGGCAACGTCGCTACGGAATTGCGTTATATCCAGTATGTAGAAACACCAGAAGGTCCCGCCCTGTTGAGTCGTCCAGTAGTTGAGTTTGCCGTACCGGATAATCCAGATGTGCCATCAACCACATCGGTAAGTCAAGAAACCGGGCGATCGATTCAGTTGCGAGCTGTGCAAAGACTGCCTTACAAAGATTCAGAACGGGTCAAATCTGTTGAAGGTGTGGAACTGCTGCGAACCCAGCTTGTGCTGGAAATTGAGCAAGAAGGGGAACAAGACCACAATGCCTCACCCTTAGCAGCAGATATTGAATTGGTTCAGGATACTGAAGACCCAGAAGTTCAACGTTTACAACTGGTAATTTTGGAATCCTTGGTAATTCGTCGAGACATTACCGCCGATGCTACTCAAGGTAGCACCCAGACGACACTTGAGGTACATGATGGGTTAACCATTGCCCCCGGTTCTGTGGTTGCACGTACCCAAATCTTGTGTAAAGAAGGGGGAGAAGTGCGGGGTGTTAAAAAAGGAACCGAAAACGTGCGTCGGTGTTTGGTGTTGCGCGACGCTGACAGGCTTCCCATTAATACTAGTACTCAGCCCAAGGTGAAAGTGGGTGACTTGCTAGTAGAAGGTACAGAAGTTGCTCCTGGAGTTTTTGCCCCAGAATCAGGGCAAGTGGTGGATATCAAAAGTGCCGCGGCTGAATCTGGTGGGGAGTCAGCTTTGAGTACTAAAAACTACGTTATTACTACCCGCATCGGTCGCCCTTATCGAGTCAGCCCTGGTGCTGTGTTGCAGATAGAAGATGGCGATTTGGTACAACGGGGTGATAACTTGGTGTTGCTGGTGTTTGAACGCGCCAAAACCGGAGATATCATTCAAGGTTTGCCCCGGATTGAGGAACTACTTGAAGCTCGGAAACCGAAAGAAGCGTGCATTCTATGCCGGCGGGGAGGAGAAGTTAAGGTAGTTTACGCTGAGAGCGGTGATGAAGCGATCGCTATCAAGGTCGTAGAATCAAATGGCGTCGTCACAGATTATCCTCTGGGGCCAGGACAAAATTTGATTGTCCCCGATGGATCTTATGTTTTGGCCGGACAACCCTTGACTGATGGCCCATCCAATCCCCACGAAATTTTGGAAATCTTCTTTAGCCTGGGTTCTGAAGACGGAATCTATGCTTGTGCCAGCATTGCCTTGCAGAAGGTACAGACTTTCTTGGTGAATGAAGTGCAAATGGTGTATCAGTCTCAAGGGATTGATATTTCCGATAAGCACATTGAAGTGATTGTTCGCCAGATGACCAACAAAGTGCGGATTGATGATGGTGGTGACACTACCATGCTTCCCGGCGAATTAGTGGAACTGCGCCAAGTTGAGCAGGTGAACGAAGCGATGGCAATTACAGGCGGTGCTAGGGCACAGTATACCCCAGTATTGTTGGGGATCACCAAAGCATCGTTGAACACCGACAGCTTTATTTCCGCCGCATCCTTCCAAGAGACAACACGGGTACTTACCGAAGCCGCGATCGAAGGCAAATCTGATTGGCTACGCGGATTAAAGGAAAACGTGATTATCGGGCGATTGATTCCGGCTGGTACTGGTTACAATACCTATGAAGAACCAGGAGCGATCGATGATTATGCTGCTGAGATTAGCAGTAGTGTCTTAGATGAAGTTGATGATCCCTTGGATATGGTCTTAGATGACCGCACAGCTCGCACCTATAATTTAGATTCTCCGACTCTTGGGGAATCTGGTTTTGGCAGCAGACGTGCAGAAAGGTCAGTTCTAGATGACGAAGATGAATTAATCGCCGATGAAGTACCAGACGACGACGATTACGAGGAAGAAGAGGAAGACGACGAAGATGATTTCGACGATGAATAGAGACTTGAAATTTCGTGTCTCTATTAAAAGCTAAAAGGTAATATCAAGCCTAGTACGTGGTTTATTACTGTCTTAACAGTAATAAACCACGTTTCATTAGGAGTCTGCTCAATTACCCATAAAAAAACTATCCCACCCCTTGACAAGGCCAGCAATCAATACTATTAACGCGATGTGCGACTTATTGTTTCGTTACACAAGTCGGGTGTATGAACGATTGAAAAGAAAATTCCCACAATCCGCACTGGAGCGAGAAAAT
>NZ_JBDNJQ010000066.1:0-41396 GCF_051172895.1 Nostoc sp. CALU 1950
ATGGAGTTCAAAGCCTCATTAACGGAGCTAAAAGACTCATTAATGGAGTTCAAAGCCTCATTAACGGAGCTAAAAGACTCATTAATGGAGTTCAAAGACTCATTAACGGAGTTCAAAGGCTCATTAACGGAGTTCAAAGACTCATTAATGGAGTTAAAAGACTCATTAATGGAGCTAAAAGACTCATTCACGAGTATCAAAGGTGCGTTACGCTTTCGCGCCACCCTACGATTATGATCGCTCTATAATTGCAATGTTACGCCTAGGCACTACAGCACTGCTAGATTTAGCTGTTTCTTTCAAGAATGGCGAAAAATCTGTTAATCCTGCTGTTGAATCTCAGGCTTACCAGGATTGGGTAAGCCCTGAAAATGATATTTACGACGAAGTATTTGCTGATGAACTTACAGCGCGGTGATGTTGTGTTGTGTCGAGTCCCCATGCCTTCAACCCCTGCCCGCAAGGGGGCTATGGTGTACGCATAAGTCGAAAAATTCTCTACACACATTTTTGTCAGAGCTAAACTGTCACACTCACCGATATCCCGCCCAGAACTGAAGTTCAGGGCTGATAGCTGAAGTCCACTCAAGTGGACTAAATGATAATACAGTTCAGATAAGACCAAAACACTTGTAGAGACGGCGATTTATCGCGTCTCCAAAACCCACAATTTTGTACAATTAGCCCTTAACCCAAGCGTATTGGACTAAATGATCAATTTAGTCCACTTGAGTGGACTTTAGCTATGAGACTCGGAATTCATTCCGAGGCGGGATAGAAACGCAGTGCGAGATTCATTAATTGAGATTTATTAATAAAGATATGGGTGCGGCAAGATTTGTGTGTACACCGTAGCCGCAAACGGTCAGCGGGTGGGGTTCTTCGAGTTTAATAAGCAATCAAGCGACATGATACAAGGGCGCTTTTGCATAATTCTGTTATCGCCAACCTTGAGAAATCACGTCAAAATGAGCCAATGGTGAGTTTCAGCAAAACAGACTTTATGAAAAGATGCCGAAAATATCACAATCTTGGAAAATAATAAAGTAAGTCGAGTATCACAAGACTCACTTGATTTCCTCATTTCTTCTAGGAAAATATGACTCATCCTTTCCTTGAACGCCTGCGTAGTCCAGATAGCCCAGTTCTCGTATTCGACGGGGCAATGGGAACCAATTTACAAACCCAAAACCTGACTGCTGAAGACTTCGGCGGCCCACAGTATGAAGGTTGTAACGAATACTTAGTCCACACTAAACCCGAAGCTGTCGCTAAGGTTCACCGCGACTTTCTCGCTGCTGGTGCAGATGTCATAGAAACCGATACCTTTGGCAGTACATCCCTGGTGCTGGCAGAATATGACTTGGCAGACCAAGCCTATTACCTCAGCAAGACAGCCGCAGAATTGGCCAAGCGTGTCGCTGCGGAATTTTCCACGCCAGAAAAACCTCGGTTTGTGGCAGGTTCCATCGGCCCCACAACTAAACTTCCTACCTTGGGACATATTGACTTTGACACCATGAAAGCTACTTTTGCTGAACAAGCAGAGGCGTTGTGGGATGGTGGTGTCGATTTATTTCTGGTGGAAACTTGCCAAGATGTGCTGCAAATTAAGGCGGCGCTGAATGCCATTGAAGAAGTGTTTGCTAAGAAAGGCGATCGCAGACCGTTGATGGTTTCTGTGACAATGGAAAGCATGGGCACAATGTTGGTTGGTTCCGAAATCAGTGCTGTGCTGACAATTTTGGCACCTTATCCAATTGACATTCTCGGTCTAAACTGCGCCACTGGCCCAGACTTGATGAAACCACATATCAAGTATTTGGCAGAACATTCACCTTTCATCGTTTCCTGTATACCCAACGCGGGTTTACCTGAGAACGTCGGCGGTCAAGCACACTACCGCCTGACACCGTTGGAATTACGGATGTCATTGATGCATTTTGTTGAAGATTTGGGTGTCCAAGTGATCGGGGGTTGCTGTGGGACGCGTCCAGAACACATTCAACAATTGGCAGAACTTGCTAAAGACCTGAAGCCAAAAGTTAGACAACCTAGCTTAGAACCAGCAGCAGCATCAATTTACACCACTCAGCCTTACGACCAAGATAATTCCTTCTTGATTGTTGGCGAACGTCTTAACGCCAGTGGTTCCAAGAAGTGCCGCGATTTGCTAAATGCGGAAGATTGGGACGGACTCGTTTCAATGGCGAGGGCGCAAGTCAAAGAAGGCGCACATATCCTCGATGTCAACGTCGATTATGTCGGACGTGACGGTGTACGGGATATGCACGAATTAGTTTCGCGCATTGTTAATAATGTCACACTGCCTTTAATGCTTGACTCCACCGAATGGGAAAAGATGGAGGCAGGTTTAAAGGTTGCCGGTGGTAAGTGTTTGCTGAATTCCACCAACTACGAAGATGGAGAACCGCGCTTTTTAAAGGTGCTGGAGTTAGCGAAAAAATACGGCGCTGGTGTCATCATTGGTACTATCGATGAAGATGGGATGGCGCGGACAGCAGACAAAAAGTTTGCGATCGCACAACGCGCATACCGCCAAGCTGTAGAATATGGCATACCACCCACAGAAATATTCTTTGATACCCTAGCATTACCAATTTCCACCGGGATTGAAGAAGACCGAGAAAATGGTAAAGCCACAATTGAATCTATCCGGCGCATTCGTGAAGGATTGCCTGGATGTCATGTAATTTTGGGTGTTTCCAATATTTCCTTTGGTTTGAATCCAGCCTCGCGGATGGTGTTGAACTCAGTGTTTTTGCACGAGGCGACAACGGCGGGAATGGATGCAGCCATTGTCAGCGCTAACAAGATTTTACCACTCTCGAAGATTGATGCACGCCATCAAGAAATTTGTCGGCAGTTGATTTATGATGAGCGGAAGTTTGAGGGTAATGTTTGCGTTTACGATCCCTTGGGAGAGCTTACCACAGCCTTTGCTGGGGTGACAACTAAGCGCGATCGCTCTTTAGATGAAAGTCTCCCCATCCCCGAACGCCTCACACGCCACATCATCGACGGCGAACGCATTGGCTTAGAAGAACATCTGAAAAAAGCCTTAGAAGAACATCCCCCCTTAGAGATTATCAACACCTTCCTGCTAGATGGCATGAAAGTTGTCGGGGAATTATTCGGTTCGGGACAAATGCAGTTACCTTTCGTTCTGCAATCTGCGGAAACCATGAAAGCGGCGGTGGCATTTCTAGAACCGTTCATGGAAAAATCAGAGTCAGGCAACAATGCCAAGGGAACCTTTATCATTGCCACAGTGAAAGGCGATGTCCACGACATTGGTAAAAACTTGGTGGATATCATCTTGTCCAACAACGGCTACAAGGTGATTAACCTGGGAATTAAACAGCCAGTAGAAAACATCATCAACGCTTACGAACAGTACAAACCTGATTGTATTGCCATGAGTGGTTTGCTGGTGAAATCTACCGCCTTCATGAAAGAGAACTTGGAAGTATTTAACGAAAAGGGAATTAGTGTCCCTGTAATTTTAGGTGGTGCGGCGCTGACTCCCAAATTTGTGTATGAAGATTGCCAAAATACCTATAAAGGTAAAGTCGTTTATGGCAAAGATGCCTTTTCTGACTTGCACTTCATGGATAAATTAATGCCAGCAAAGGCAACCAATAACTGGGAAGATTTGCAAGGATTTTTGAATGAAGTGGAAACTGCTGAAGTTTCGACAAATGGCCACAAAGAACCAAAAGCTACCACTTCTGAAGAAACATCTGCTGAACCAAAAGTAGTAGATACAAGACGTTCTGATGCTGTAGCAATAGATATTGAACGTCCAACACCGCCTTTTTGGGGAACACAGTTATTGCAACCTAGTGATATTCCCATTGAGGAAATATTCTGGCATTTAGATTTACAAGCTTTGGTTGCTGGACAATGGCAATTCCGCAAACCAAAGGAACAATCTAAGGAAGAATATCAGGCTTTCTTAGCTGAGAAAGTCTACCCAGTGTTAGAAACTTGGAAACAGCGGATTATTGAAGAGAATCTGTTGCATCCCCAGGTGATTTATGGGTATTTCCCTTGTCAATCTGAGGGGAATTCTCTACATATATATGATTCAGAAAGTCAATCACAACAGGTTGCAACTTTCGAGTTTCCTAGACAGAAGTCTTTAAGACGGCTGTGCATAGCAGATTTCTTTGCACCCAAGGAATCGGGAATTATTGATGTCTTCCCAATGCAGGCGGTGACTGTAGGGGAGATTGCCACAGAGTTCGCCCAAAAGCTGTTTGCCGCCAATCAATACACCGATTATCTGTATTTCCACGGTATGGCGGTGCAGGTGGCGGAGGCTGTGGCGGAGTGGACACACGCCAGAATTCGCCGTGAGTTAGGCTTTACTGCTGAAGAACCCGACAACATTCGGGATATGTTAGCACAACGCTATCGTGGCTCGCGGTATAGTTTTGGTTATCCAGCTTGTCCAAATATCCAAGACCAGTACAAGCAACTGGAGTTATTGCAGACTGACAGGATTAACTTGTATATGGATGAAAGTGAACAACTTTATCCAGAACAGTCTACCACTGCGATTATTACCTATCACCCAGTAGCAAAATACTTTAGCGCGTAGAATCCTACCCATTAATCCAATAAACTTGGGGCTAGTGATATTTTGCCCTTAAAGATCCCCCCAACCCCCATTAAAAAGGGGTTGGGGGGATCTTCACCAATTTACGAGTATTGGCATAAAGCAAATCTAGATTTTTGGCGGATGGTAAAAAAACTGAGCCAATAAAGTTGCCTAAAAAGCTTTCCCGCTCTTGTGTTGGGCTATTTCGGCAAAAGCTAGGCTACCTCTTTTTTGGTGAAAGTATTACCAGAAGAAATCACACCACATATTATCGGCTCAATGCGATCGCAACTTCCCAGAAAAGCTTTACAATAATGATTATCATTTCTATATGCTTCTATGTTGCCTGCTTCTTCAACTACCGACAAGCCGTTGAAACCGTTTCAACGTCCTCGTCGTTTACGTCGGACTGCAACCCTGCGGCGGATGGTGCGGGAAAATACTCTGACTGTGGATGACCTCATCTATCCCATGTTTGTCACCGAAGGTAAAGCACAGAAAGTAGAAATCACCTCCATGCCAGGGTGTTATCGATATTCTCTAGATTTGTTGCTCAAAGAAATAGCAGAAGTGTCTGAGTTAGGAATTAATGCGATCGCACTTTTCCCCGTTATCCCCGAAAATAAAAAAGACGACACAGCCACTCAAAGTTACAACCCAGACGGGTTAGTACAGCAAACCGTCAAAGCCATTAAACAAGCAATCCCAGAAATTGTAGTCATTACCGATGTTGCCCTTGACCCCTTCACCACACATGGTCATGATGGTTTAGTCGATGAAAACGGTACTATCTTAAATGACCCCACTGTAGAAGTCTTAGTAAAAATGGCACTGTCTCAAGCCGCATCTGGCGCAGATTTTGTTGCACCTTCCGACATGATGGATGGAAGAGTCGGGGCAATTCGCAAAGCTTTAGATTCAGAAGGTTATATTAACGTCGGGATTCTAGCGTACTCTGCAAAATACGCCTCCGCCTATTATGGCCCCTTTCGTGATGCGTTGGATTCTGCCCCCAAATTTGGCGACAAAAAGACTTATCAAATGGACGCAGCTAATGCCAAAGAAGCTTTAAAAGAAGTGGAATTGGATATTGCCGAAGGTGCAGATATCATCATGGTAAAGCCTGCCCTAGCTTATTTAGACATCATCTGTCAGGTAAAAGAAGCTACAAATTTACCAGTTGCAGCCTACAACGTCAGTGGCGAGTACGCCATGATTAAAGCCGCAGCCCAGATGGGTTGGATTGATGAAAAACAAGTAATTTTGGAATCTTTAACCAGCATGAAACGGGCTGGTGCTGATTTAATCTTGACTTACTTTGCCAAAGAAGTAGCTTTGATGTTGCTCTAGATAAGGGAATGAGAAGCAAAGGAGAATAACAAATGATCCCAGAGAGACAAAAGCAAAAATTTATTAGTAGCAATTACTAATGATATCAAATTCGGTTGATTACTTATAATAAAATCTATCAAAGTAAGTTGGGTTTTACTGCCGTTCAAACCAACATGAGTAAGGATAAAATGTCGGTTTTTGCATCAATCCAACCTACAGATTTTATAAGTGTTTAACCGAACCTGATACGAATCCTAAAAAATGGAAATTTACGGAAGTTTGAATTGATTATGACTCAACTAACAGTACCAACTTCAAACCCAATTCTTGAGATTCCTAAAAAAGGAATGCCTGTTACTATTATCACCGGATTTTTAGGTAGTGGTAAAACTACACTGCTAAATCAAATTCTCAAGAATAAACAAGATTTAAAAGTTGCCGTACTCGTGAATGAGTTTGGTGATATTAACATAGACAGCCAATTGCTAATTTCTGTTGACCAAGATATGGTCGAACTAACTAATGGCTGTATTTGTTGTACTATCAATGATAATTTAGTTGATGCAGTTTATCGAGTTTTAGAACGAGAAGACCGGATTGATTATTTAGTTATTGAAACAACTGGTGTCGCTGACCCACTACCAATTATCTTAACTTTTTTAGGTACAGAATTAAGGGATTTAACAAACCTTGACTCTATTCTCACTGTGGTAGATGCTGAGGCGTTTAATCAAGAACATTTCCATAGTGAAGCTGCTTTAAAACAGATTACCTATGGAGATATTATTCTTTTGAATAAAACAGACCTTGTGACTCCAGAAAAAATACAAGACGTAGAAAATTTTATCCATGATATGAAAAATGGTGCAAAAATCCTGCACACCAAACATGGGGAGGTAGCGTTACCATTAATTTTAGATGTAGGTTTAACTCCAATAAATGAGTATACTGCCAATGATTACCAAGATACTCATGAGCATGAACACCATCATCATGAACATCATCATCATGGACATCACTCGCATCATTTAGAAAATGATGGATTTATTTCGATTTCTTTCCAAACTGATAGACCATTTGATGTCCATAAGTTTGAGAACTTCCTCACCGAAAAGATGCCACAGAATGTATTTCGAGCTAAGGGCATTTTGTGGTTTAGTGATAGTGACTTGCGCCATATTTTTCAACTGAGTGGCCCTCGCTATAGCTTACATGCTGATGAATGGCAGACTCCACCTAAAAATCAAGCTGTTTTTATTGGTAGAAAGTTGGATATTAGCGAAATTTACTCACAACTTAATGAATGTTTGGCATAATTAATAAATGTTAATTATGCATTACACTTGGTTAGTAGTCGTTAGTGATTATTCTCAAAATTGACTTATGACTCTTGACTATTAACTCAAGGTGTTATGTTGTTATACAGAATCATTAAACCTATCCACCCGCTGCGGGATCTTATGCAGAAGCGTTCTGAATAAGAATTGTTAAGCCCAGCTGCATGTCCTTCACCACACCTCTTATGCCAGATAAATCTGCACCAGAAATTGAACTGATACGCGCGGCTTACGCTGCCTTCAACGCGCGAGATATTGACGCCGCCCTCGCCACAACGACTCCTGATGTGGCTTGGCCGAAAGCGTTTGAAGGCGGTTATGTTCATGGACATCAAGCAGTTCGCGCTTACTGGACGAGGCAATGGTTCGGCATCAATCCGCACGTTGAGCCGATTTCCTTTCACCGGGAGGATTCCGGGCGAATTTTAGTTGATGTGCATCAGGTCGTGCGCGACTTAGCTGGAACAGTTCTTTCCGATCAGCACGTTGGTCATCGTTATACCATTGAGCATGGCTTGATTCAAACTATGGAAATCTGTCCACCTCCATTGTCCGGCCACTGAGCCTAACAAAGCGCTGCAACAAACGGCGGGGTAGTATCTGCAAAGAGGTTGCTTTTCCTCCCACCATCGCTGTTTTTACTGGCAGAATAGACATCTCCAGGTTGTAAACGTTTGGCGGAAATTTTGGAATATTTATCTCATGATAGTGTCAATCGTTTCCTTTTAAGGGAAAGGTATGAACCCAAGGATTTATTTAATGAAGTAAAGCCGTACATCAATTTAACAGGCGGTACTTTCAGTGGAGACGATACAGTTATTGACAAGCCTTATAGTGACCCGCATTTAACAGAGTTGATTGGTTATTTTTGGTCGGTAAAGCATCATCGTATAGTTAAAGGAATTCAATTAATTACTTTGTATTACACCGACCTGTTAGGTAAATCTGTGCCCATAAATTATTGAATATATAACAAACAAGAAGGGAAAACAAAAAATGATTATTTAAGAGAAATGATTGCTGAAGTTTTGGCTTGGGGATTACAGCCGAAGACTGTGACTACAGATGCTTGGTATTCCAATCGCGAAAATATAAGATTCATTAGGGACAAGGGATTAGGACTTTTCATGGGCATAACAAATAATCATTCTTCATTAGTTAGGTGCTGTTACTTTCACGATTGTTTTGGGAATCCTGTAGTTGTATACCCACCACATTTATCAATCCATCAGCTTAGGTAGGCTTATTTATGCAACTCATCACCTCGTTAGATATTAGAAATTCAGAATATTTATCTAAAAATCGCCTCATCAGTTACCATCACCAGTTGCGTCTAATTTTTTCGCTGGGTAATCAGGTAAAAAACGTTCTGGAAATTGGGATTTTTAATTCTCTGTTAACAGACATTCTGAAAAATAATGGATACAACGTCTCCACTGCTGATGTTGACCCCAGCCTCAAGCCAGAAATAATTTTGGATTTGACTACAGATTTTTCCTTACCAAAGGATAAATTTGATGCGATTGTCCTGTTTCAAGTGCTGGAACACTTCCCCTACGAACAGTCAGAAGAAGCATTGAGAAAACTCGCTATTGCAACTAAGAAATTTTTGGTGATTTCGATTCCCTATTGCACCCAATACCTCTCGTTTCAGGTGAAAACCTCTTTCTCAGGCAGACCAAGGCATTTATTATTCAATGTCCCCAAATTCTGGAGTACAACGCCAGTCTGCGACGAACACTGCTGGGAAATGGGTTTGAAAGGTTATCCGAAAACGCGGATTTTAAATTCTGTTGCCAAAGCTGGGTTAACTGTTAAGCAAGAATTTATCGATCCTACTTATCCATACCATTATTTTTTGGTGTTGGAAAAGAATTCTAGCAATACTTAAACAGCAATCTGTGGGGAGTGGGGACTTGGGAGTAGGGGAATCCGAATCATAAAATGGCGGCAAACAATGCTCACAAAACGAGCGATCGCCTAAGCTATGCTTTTAAAATCCTAATTGGTATCATGCCCTTCTGTGTTCTCCGGGTTTATCCTGGAAAACAGATGGCTAGGTTGTATTACCTACTATCATCATTTCAGATACTAACATCGAAAACTACCAATTATGCTAGAACAAGGCACTATCAGTATTCATACTGAGAATATTTTCCCGATCATCAAGAAGTCGCTTTACTCAGATCATCAAATCTTCTTGCGGGAACTGGTATCCAACGCTGTAGACGCCATCCAAAAGCTGAAAATGGTATCCCGCGCCGGCGATTATGCTGGAGACATCGGCGAACCAGAAATTGAAATTGCCATTGACAAAGATAAGAAAACTCTATCCATCTCCGATAACGGTATCGGGATGACCGCAGATGAAGTTAAGAAATATATCAATCAGGTTGCCTTCTCTAGCGCTGAAGAATTTATTCATAAGTATGAAGGCAAATCAGATCAACCGATAATCGGTCACTTTGGTCTTGGTTTCTACTCTTCTTTCATGGTGGCGCAAAAGGTAGAAATTGATACTTTATCCTACCAAGAAGGAGCGCAGGCAGTTCACTGGTCTTGCGATGGTTCCCCAGCTTTCACTCTCGAAGAATCTTCTCGGACAACTCGCGGCACAACTATTATTCTCAGCCTGCAAGGGGAAGAAGAGGAATTTCTCGAATCAGCACGAATTAAGAATCTTGTCAAGACATACTGCGACTTTTTGCCAGTCCCAATTAAACTTGATGGCGAAGTAATAAATAAGCAAAAAGCACCGTGGCGAGAGTCTCCGAGTAATCTTACTCAAGAAGATTATTTAGAGTTTTACCGCTACCTGTATCCTTTTCAGGAAGAACCATTGTTATGGGTACATCTAAATACAGACTATCCCTTTATCATTAACGGGATTCTGTATTTCCCGAAAATGCGACCGGATGTAGATGTTACGAAAGGACAGATCAAGCTATTCTGCAATCAAGTTTTTGTCAGCGACAACTGCGAAGAAATTATCCCGCAATTTCTGATGCCGATGCGGGGTGTGATTGATAGTACCGATATTCCCCTGAACGTATCGCGGAGTGCTTTGCAAGGCGATCGCACCGTGAAGCGAATTGGTGATTACATTGCCAAAAAAGTAGGCGATCGCCTCAAAGAACTTTTCCGCGATAATCGTGAACAGTACATCAGCGCTTGGAAAGACCTCGGCACTTTTGTCAAATTCGGCGTTCTCAACGACGAGAAATTTAAAAAACAAATCGAAGATATCATCGTCTTCCGCACCACCGCCAAATTGACAGAAAAAGTTGCTGCTGAAACGCCAGTGGTTGAAGTACAGTCTTCAGACGGGGATGCTTGGCAAGATGTCACTCCTTCACCTAGTTCTGACTCAGTACCTAGCGCTCCCTATACTACGCTGAAAGAGTATCTAGAACGCAACAAAGAACGCAACGAAAACCGGGTTTTCTACAGCACCGATGAAGCAACCCAATCTACATACATAGAACTGCACAAAAATCAAGGCTTGGAAGTCCTATTTATGGACTCCTTCATCGACACCCACTTTATTAACTTCCTAGAGCGCGAATATCAGGATGTCAAGTTTACGCGGGTAGACTCAGATTTAGATAATACTCTGCTGGAACAAGATAAAGATAAGGAAATTGTCGATCCCAAGACGAACAAAACTCGGAGTGAGACGATCAAAGAGTTATTTGAGAAATCCCTCAACAAACCCAAACTCAACATCCGTACCGAAGCTTTGAAATCAGACGATCCTCAAGGTACACCACCTGCGATCGTTCTTTTACCAGAGATTCTTCGCCGCATGAGGGAAATGAACGCCATGATGATGCAGCAGCAGTCAGCAGAGTTTCCCGAAGATCACGTTTTGCTGGTGAATACTGCTCACCCGCTAATTCAAAATCTGGCTAATCTGAACCAAGGTAGTATTATTCAAGGTGACGGTGAATCGCCTACAAATCAGTTAGTCAACTTGATTTGCCAACACGTCTACGATTTAGCGCTGATGTCTCAAAAAGGATTTGACGCTGAGGGAATGAAATCCTTCGTCGAGCGATCGAATGACGTACTCACCAAGCTGACGGAACAAGCGAGTAAGTAGTGCTGAGTGCTGAGTGCTGAGTGCTGAGTGGGAAGTTAGGAGTTAGGAGTTATTTCTCCCCTGCTCCTCTGCTCCCCTGCTCCCCTGCTCCCCTGCTCCTCTGCTCCCCTGCTCCCTCATCTCCCCACTTCTGTTGCCTAAGACCTAAAATGGAAAGGCTGTATTAAAATAACAATCTGGAGATAGTAGCTATGTCCCGTCGCTGTGAACTAACTGGTAAGAAAGCAAATAACGCTTTTGCTGTTTCCCACTCCCACCGCCGCACTAAACGCCTTCAGCACGCTAATCTGCAAAACAAGCGTGTTTGGTGGGAAGCCGGAAATCGCTGGGTGAGATTAAAGTTGTCTACCAAAGCAATTAAAACCCTACAAATTAATGGGTTAGAAGCAATGGCAAAAGAAGCTGGCATTAACCTAAATCATTACTAAGTAATGTGGATTTCATAACGAAACTTTCGTAGGTTGGAATATAGGTGATTTTTAGGGGCGCACAGCTAGCTGTGTGCCCCTAATGCTTATTACATATTGAGTAACAGGCTTTCTATGTTTTGAATAGTGTTGCTAGGAAGAGAGAAATATAGAAATCAGCTTTAATTAAGTAGTCATTAGTCATTATAAACAAGGGAATACTGAAAGCAGGTAGTCTATTTTCTTTATACTTTATGACAACGAATAGTTATGAAGCGTCGAACCACTTAGACCTGCAAGAGTGTCACAAACAGTTACAGCTAACGGTTCAATATCAAAAAATATTGGCGAGGATTCTGGCTAAGATTCGCGCATCTGTAAACATCGAATCCCTCTGTTCGACTTCTTGTCAAGATATTTGTCGGCAATTGAAGATTGAGCGAGTTGCAATCTATCGCTTTAACACTGACTGGAGCGGTAGTTTTCTCAATCGTTTTGGCTTTGCAGAACATCCTTGGGATGCATTGACTGCCTTTGGACAGGATTTGGTTTGGGAAGATTCGCATTTGCAAGAAACCCAAGGAGGACGATATCGCAAAAATGAGCCGTTTGCTGTAGCTGACATTTACGATGCAGGGCACGCTCGTTGTCATATTGAAGTATTAGAACAGTTTCAGATTCGGGCGTATGCGATCGCACCCATCTTCATCGGGCCAAAACTGTGGGGAATGCTGGCAGCCTATCAACACTCTGCTCCTCGGCAATGGTATCCTCACGAAGTCGAATTCTTTGCCCAAGCTGCCAGCCATCTTGGTGTAGCAATGCAGCAAGCAGAAAATTTAGAACAGACTAAACAACGCACAGCAGAACTGCAAGATGCGATCGCGCGGCAACGTGCCTTGACGGAAGTGGTAGGAAATATTCGCTCGTCTGTGAATCCCGAAATTATTCTAGACACTGCCTGTCAAGAACTTTGCAAACTCCTGAAGCTAGAGCGGGCAGCAATTTACCGCTTTAATGAAGACTGGAGCGGCGAATTTGTCAGCCAATTCGGCATGGTAGAGGCGCAGTGGGATAGAATTCATCCCTTTGGCAAAAATCTCGTTTGGCAAGATACCCACCTCCAAGAGACGAAAGGTGGACGCTACCGCCATAACGAAAGTTTTGTTGTCAACGACATCTACCAAGCTGGACACTCGCGTTGTCATATCGATATTCTGGAGCAATTTAAGATTCGGGCATATACCTTAGCGCCCATCTTCATCGGCCCAAAACTGTGGGGACTGATAGCAGCCTATCAACACTCCGGGCCGCGCCAATGGGCAAATTACGAAGTGGAGTTTCTGGGACAGGTAGGCGCACAATTAGGAGTGGCGATTCAGCAAGCCGAGAATTTGGCTCAGTCAAAACAACAGGCTTCTGCCCTACAAGATGCGATCGCTCGGCAACGAGCATTAACTGAAGTAGTTGGGAAAATTCGCTCCTCTTTAAATATTGATTTAATTCTAAAAACTACTTGCCAAGAAGTATGTAAACTGCTGCGAGTTGAGCGGGTTGGCGTTTATCGCTTCAATGAAGACTGGAGTGGCGAATTCGTCAGTAATTTCGGCATGGTTGAGGCACAGTGGGACAGTATTAATCCCTTTGGCAAAAATCTCGTTTGGGAAGATACCCATCTCCAAGAAACCAAAGGCGGACGCTATCGCAACAACGAAAATTTTGCTGTAGAGGATATTTATAAAGCTGGACACTCGCGCTGTCACCTCGATATTTTGGAGCAGTTCAAGATTCGCGCATACGCGCTAATCCCAATTTTTGTGGGACGGAATCTCTGGGGATTATTGGCTGCTTATCAACATTCTGCACCGCGCCAGTGGGATAGTGTGGAAGTGGAATTTTTGGTACAGGTTGCTAGCCAACTGGGAGTAGCACTGCAAAGTTCTCAAATGGTGACTCAAATTCAAACTCGCGCTGATGAACTGCAACAATCAGCTGAACAGCGCCGGATTTTATTTGATTTGGTCGTCAAAATTCGGGAATCTTTGGATTTAGAGACGATCCTTAAGACTACAGTACAGGAAGTGCGGCGATCGCTAAATACAGATCGAGTCGGCATCTTCCGCTTCGATCCGAATGTCGGTTTTTGCAGCGGTGAATTTATTGCTGAAGATGTCTTACCTAAGTTCGATTCTGCCCTCGCCGTGAAGGTGCAAGACTATTGCTTCGGCGATCAATACGCACCCCAATATCGCCAGGGGGAAGTGCAAGTAATATCTGATGTCAACAGCGTTGGCTCCAAAGTACCTCATCTGGATGTGATTGAGCGATTCCAAGTCAAAGCACAGATTATTGTGCCGTTGATGGAAGGGGATGAACTGTGGGGGTTGTTGTGCATTCACCAATGCACCCATACACGTCATTGGGAAGAGGCTGAATTGGAATTTGTCACCCAAGTGGCGGCTCAACTCAGCGTAGCACTGCGTCAAGCCAACTTGTTTCAACAATCCAGTTTGCTGGGTCAAACTCGTGAAGAAGCGAATCAACTCGCTCAAGCACTCAACGAATTGCGTACTGCCCAAATGCAAATTATCCACGCTGAAAAAATGGCCAGTTTGGGGCAACTGGTGGCGGGAGTTGCCCATGAAATTAATAACCCGATTAATTTTATCCACGGCAACTTGGAACACGCTCATCAATACACGCAAGAATTGCTTCGCTATGTGCAGCTTTATTGGCATCATTATCCTGATGCCGCACCAGAAATTCAAGAGTTCGTCAAAAAAGCCGAAATAGAGTATTTGGTCGAGGATTTACCTCAATTGTTCCAATCCATGCAAGTAGGCACTGAACGCATTCGGGAAATTGTCACCTCTTTGCGGAACTTCTCACGCCTAGATGAAGCTGACTTCAAGCCAGCAAATATTCACGAAGGTATCGACAGTACATTAATGATTTTGCAAAACCGTTTGAAGCCCTCAGCCGATAGCTTCACCATTCATGTGAGCAAAGATTATGGCACTTTACCTCTAATAGAATGCTATCCCGGTCAGTTGAATCAGGTATTTATGAATTTGCTGTCCAATGCCATTGATGCTCTAGAAGAACGAACCACGCAGGAATCTTCTGAAGCACTTGCAAAAAACCCCAGCAAAATTAAAATTTCTACCTCCCTGCTCAATAAAGATTGGATTGTCATTCGCATCACCGACAACGGACTCGGCATAGATGAAAAAGTCCTTTCTCGACTGTTTGATCCATTTTTTACTACTAAGGTTGTCGGTAAAGGTACAGGACTGGGATTGTCTATCAGCTATCAGATAGTCACAGAAAAACACAACGGCAAGATATACTGCGAATCTGAACTTGGCAAAGGTACAGAGTTTGTGGTTGAGTTGCCGATTCGTCAGGTCGCAGCTAGAAAATCAGTAGCTAAAGTCCAGGTGTTAGACCAATAAGCCAAAAACCCTGATGTAGAGACGCGATAAATCGCGTCTTGAAAGACCAATTATCTACACCCATAAACCTTAACTTATTGAGGTATAAGCAAAGAGGCAAAGTGATAACTTTTACCCGTTAATTTGAAAAATTATCACTTTTTACTCAGCACTCACTACTGTTTTCGTAACAGCAGTATTACATAATTGTTTTACCTTTTCTGTTAGCCAATCAACACGATCCTTTCCCCAAAATCTCTCGCCTTCCACTACCCAAGTTGGGACTCCAGGACAGCCAAATTGCTCGTATTCTGCCAAAGCTGCCACTGCTGCAAGTTTTGCTGCTTCTCCGTAGATTAACTCAAGAATGCGATCGCCATTCAACCCAACATCATTTGCAACTTTCTTAATCACAGACTCATCGTTGACATCAAGTTGGTCAATGTACGTCGCTCGAAAAAAAGCAGCATCAAGCAGATGCTCCTTCCCAGTTCCACAAGCAGCGTAATAGGCTCTCGCGGGAAGTTCTTCGCGACCAAATTTCATTTTCTCCCATCGCTTGACCCACCTACCAAATTCTTCAAACTCCTTGAGCCGAATTTCAATGCCGTACTTTTTTGCCCACCGCAGACAATCTTCTTTGTGATATGACGATAAAAGGGCGGTTTCAGTTCGTCCTTGCAGGTCAACTACCTTTATACCTCGCTCCTTCGGTATGTAGATTGGTCGTCGTTCAATATCAACAGGTAAACCCTGCAATGCTTTTTCAGCAAGAGTAATACCAATATATGAATTTGACGAATGGTAATCGAGTACGAGTATACTTTGATTCGCTGCGACATCTTGGCTAAAAGTAGTTACCTAACTCATAAATAATTTTTGAATTTATTTTTGCTGAAGCTTGTATGTTCTACCCAGAATCGAGTTAAAGAGAAAGACTTTCCCAGTAGTTTAATGTCCATTCAAATGAACGCTTATCAAACCTTTTACCAATTTGATATACCTCTTCCCAAGAATATACTTTTTTTGAAATTCTCTCCTGTGTACCTGCTAAGTTGGAGATTATTATGTAGTATTTGCCTCTTGCATGAACCTGCTGCTTTAGTGTATCTACTACTCTACCTGCTGGTCTAAAAGTCATTTGAACATCATCAACTGCTGGTTCCTTTTTGAGCATTACTGCGGGATGACCTTCTGGGCATATACAGTCTCCTTCATCTTCAGGGTCTTGTTTATCCTTAAAAATAGACCACTGATGACCAAAGTCGCACATATATGCTCTATATTCTTTCATATATTGTTGCTCTCCTGCGGTTTCCAACTATTCACCCTAAAATCCTTAATTTATCTGTAGTGCTGGCATTTTTCCCTTTGAAAAATCAAAATTTACACCCAAAAGACGGTTTACTACTTCAATAAAGGTAGGTATCTGGTTGCTACAGTCGCGGTGAAAAATACTAAGCTGGTAGATAGCACGTTAAAACTTTAGCGGAAATTCGCGATCGCATTCATCGGCGGTTTAGAATTCCCCATTGGCGAACTACCTGTAATTACATTATGTTTGATGCATTATCTGACCGTTTAGAATCCGCCTGGAAAAAACTGCGGGGACAGGACAAAATTTCTCAATCCAACATTCAAGATGCATTGCGCGAGGTGCGCCGCGCCCTGTTGGAAGCAGATGTCAATCTCCAGGTAGTCAAAGATTTTATTAGCGAAGTCGAAGCCAAAGCACAGGGAGCCGAGGTGATTACCGGCGTGCGACCTGACCAACAGTTCATCAAAATTGTTCATGATGAACTGGTGCAGGTGATGGGAGAAGAAAATGTTCCCATTGCAGAAGCCCAGGAACAGCCTACTATTATTCTGATGGCTGGGTTGCAAGGTACTGGTAAAACCACAGCTACCGCTAAGTTAGCCTTACATCTGAGAAAATTAGAGCGTAGCTGTTTGTTGGTGGCGACAGACGTATATCGTCCAGCCGCAATCGACCAATTGCTAACGTTGGGTAAGCAAATTGACGTACCAGTATTTGAACTAGGAAGCGACGCCGATCCCGTAGAAATCGCCCGACAAGGTGTAGAACGCGCCAGGGCAGAAGGTGTAAACACAGTAATTATTGATACTGCTGGGCGTCTGCAAATTGACGAAGATATGATGGCGGAATTAGCCCGCATCAAAGCAACTATCCAACCCCATGAAACTCTGTTGGTGGTGGACGCGATGACTGGTCAAGAGGCTGCAAATCTTACCCGCACCTTCCATGAGCAGATCGGAATTACTGGGGCGATTCTCACCAAGATGGATGGTGATAGCCGTGGTGGTGCAGCGCTTTCAGTGCGAAAGATTTCGGGAGCGCCGATTAAATTTGTGGGTGTGGGCGAGAAAGTCGAGGCACTGCAACCGTTTTATCCCGATCGCATGGCATCGCGGATTTTGGGAATGGGCGATGTGCTAACCCTGGTAGAAAAAGCCCAAGAAGAGTTTGATTTAGCCGATGCTGAGAAAATGCAGGAGAAAATCCTGTCAGCGAAGTTTGACTTTACTGACTTTCTCAAGCAGCTGCGGATGCTGAAGAACATGGGATCTCTGGGAGGCTTCATCAAGATGATTCCAGGGATGAACAAGCTCTCAGACGATCAGCTCAAGCAAGGAGAAACCCAGCTAAAACGCTGTGAGGCGATGATTAATTCCATGACTCGCCAAGAACGCCACGACCCCGATTTATTAGCCAGTTCTCCCAGTCGGCGGCGGCGGATTGCTTCTGGCTCCGGCTATAGAGAGTCAGATGTGACAAAACTGGTGGGCGATTTCCAAAAAATGCGATCGCTCATGCAGCAAATGGGTCAAGGTGGCTTCCCTGGAATGCCGGGAATGTTTGGCGGCGGCGGTATGGGCAACGCCTTCGCTGGTGCTGGTAATCGTCCCCCAGCCCCCGGATGGCGAGGTTATGATGGTGCCTCAGCCACGAAAAAGAAAAAACCCAAAGATAAAAAGAAAAAAGGCTTTGGCAATCTTTAGTCATTAACTAATGACAAATGACAAATGACCAATGACCAATGACTAATAGCAGCAAATGCTAGGCAGTGCTAAAATTAGCATTTCGACCTCAGAATTTATCAGCAGAGGAAACTAACCCTCAATTTCTTGGCAGCAGCCAGATTTAGGTTACTTCCTCAGCAATTAGTTACTAACTAATATCTAACAACCAACGGGAGAATGATTCTTCAACCATGATCAAACTGCGCTTGAAGCGATTCGGTAAAAAGCGGGAAGCAAGTTACCGCATTGTCGCCATTAACAACCTTGCTCGCCGCGATGGCCGTCCCCTAGAAGAGTTGGGATTCTACAACCCCAGAACTGATGAAGTGCGACTAGACGTTCCCGGTATCGTCAAGCGACTACAACAAGGCGCTCAACCCACTGACACCGTCCGTCGCATTCTAGTAAAAGCTAATGTTTTTGAACAGGTCAGTGCCACAACAGCCGCATCATAATTTCGGAACAAAATTACCAACAGCTAGTCCCAACTATGTTGATTTGGTTCGGTTTTTGGTGCAGCCGTTTTTGGAATCTCCGGAGACATTAAGTGTCGATTGTGAAATTTCTCAGGCCCTCAACCGGGTTTGGGTTCGCATCGCCTTTGAAAGCACAGATAAAGGGAAAGTGTTTGGTCGAGGGGGACGCAATATTCAGGCGATTCGTACAGTAATTGCCGCAGCCGCAGCCGCAGCTGGGCAATCAACATACCTGGATATCTACGGCAGCACCACGCCGGGCCGCGAGGGTATGTCTTTTGATGAAGAGACAGAAGAGCGATCGCCACCGCCGACTAAGAGAGAACCGCGTGCAAATGATGGGCCTAAACCCATTGTTAAACCACGCCTCCGCTAGGTTAAAACTAGAGATAAAATCTGAGCGGTTGTAGTCACTTCCGCTCAGAATTTTTGTAAAGATGGAAAGCGAAGGTCATTCACTGCTACACAGGCAAAGTCCGTTTCCAAGGACTAAGGAAAAATTGAAATTTTGAAACCCACCTCCGTGGGTTTTGCTTGTGTAGAAGCGGTTTCTAACCGCCAATTTCACAAATATTTTTCCAAGATGTAAGTAATAAAAGCATAATTTCGCCGTTAGCGAGAAAACATTAACCTTTGTCAAACATAGATCCTCACCAATTAAGAAATACTATGGCAGGTGCTTTAACAATTCAGCTGCCAAATGTTCCCAGTGCGATCGCTCTTGCAGGAGATGGAGAAGAAAATCTCAAAATCTTATCTCGGCAAACAGGAGCCACTTTAGTGCTACGCGGACAGGAATTAGTGATTTCTGGTACCGAAGGGCAAATTGATCTGGCTTCTCGATTAGTGCGATCGCTGGAAGGCCTCTGGATTAAAGGCAATACCATCACCAGTGCCGATATTTTAACAGCCAGTCAAGCCATAGATAGCGATCGGCAAGGGGAACTGCAAGACTTACAGCGAGATGTCCTCGCCAAAAGTCGTCGGGGTGAAGAAGTCCGTGCCAAAACCTTCCGCCAGCGTCAATATATCGACGCACTCCGTAGACGTGATCTTACCTTTGGGATTGGCCCTGCTGGTACCGGCAAGACTTATCTCGCTGTTGTTGTCGCCGTCCAAGCACTCCTTGCTAACCAAGTTGAAAAGCTAATTTTAACTCGCCCTGCCGTCGAAGCCGGTGAAAAACTCGGCTTTTTGCCGGGAGACTTACAGCAAAAAGTTAATCCCTATCTTCGCCCACTTTACGATGCTATTTATGAATTTATCGACCCAGAAAAAGTACCCAGTTTAATGGAACGCGGTGTGATTGAAGTCGCACCACTCGCCTATATGCGGGGACGTACCCTCAATAACGCTTTTATAATTGTCGATGAAGCTCAAAATACTACACCCGCTCAGATGAAAATGGTTTTAACTCGTCTGGGTTTCCGTTCGCGGATGGTGATTACAGGCGACATGACACAAACTGATTTACCACTTCACCAACAATCGGGTTTAGGAGTGGCTTTACAAATTTTAAAACACGTTGAAGGGATTGCCTTTTGCGAATTTACTCAAAAAGATGTCGTGCGCCATCCTCTAGTTCAGCGCATTGTCGCTGCTTATGAACAATACGAAAAATAGGGATTGGGAATGGGGCATGGGGCATGGGGCATTGGGCATTGGGTATTAGTTAGGAATCATCGTTTAACCAACGATAAATGACAAATGACAAAGGACAAATGACAAATGACCACAACATTAAAAGAATTTTTAGAAGCTTGCGAGACTCTTGGAACTTTGCGTTTAATTGTTACTAGCAGCGCTGCTGTATTAGAAGCACGAGGCAAAATAGAAAAGTTATTTTATGCAGAATTGCCCAAAGGTAAGTATGCAAATATGCATACAGAAGGCTTTGAGTTTCACTTGAATATGGACAAAATTACTCAGGTGAAATTTGAAACTGGTGAAGCGAAAAGGGGTAACTTTACAACCTATGCTATTCGGTTTTTAGATGATAAACAGGAGTCTGCTTTAAGCCTATTTTTACAATGGGGTAAACCAGGAGAATATGAACTAGGACAAGTGGAAGCTTGGCAAACTTTAAAAGAGAAGTATGGGGAAGTTTGGCAACCTTTACCAGCAGAAATTTAATACAGCTAAACTGATAAAGGTGGAGGAAATCGGATATCTGCACTAAACTGCTCGATATTAATGCTGCGATGAATCGGTAAAATATATTCTAAATTTTCGTGGGGACGGGGAATAATGTGATTAGAAAGTACCTCGCCACCGTCAACTCGCAGCACCGCCTTTAATCCTGCTGTCACTGCTACATTCACCTCGCCTATAGCTCCTCGAATTAAGACAGTAATTCGTCCCAAATCAGTGTTTTCATAACCAACAAGGGTTATACGGGCAGCTTTACACATGGCATCTCCCACTTCCACTGCTGTGGGAACGCCATAAACTTCAATCATGCCTAATGCCAATGTCATGCTATTACTATAAATTCGGGATAGGGCTAATTATCTCACTACAAAGTTTTAATTTATTACAGAAAATTACTTAATTTTTAATCGATAAACAATAACCATTAAATACAAAACTGCTAATGCTTGTAATGAAGGTAATTTGGAGTTTTTGCTTGTTGCTTTTATTCCTTTTGTGGGGTGGTGAAGCTTTTGCAGGAGAGTTGGCTGAACGGTTAGCAAATTTTCCCCAATGGGAAAAACTAACTTCAGTGCAACCCGCTTCGGGAGATTTAGTTTACCCTGAATGGATGGCTGGAACTTGGAAAGTTACAAGTACCTTAGTAGATTTAGCTGCGCCTTTAGCACCAGAGATTTTAACACCAGGATTTGAAGGTAATCGCCAACAATTAAATCAGCCTGTGAGTTTTGTAGTAAGATTTGTGAAGGAGCAACCACATCTTTCTGGGTTAAAAATATTACCTCAGATAGATTACAAATCCCCCGTTGTAGTAGCAGATAGAGCATTTAATAGCTTGAATTTGGCAAGGGCTTATTTAGGGGATGAAGCAGTGTTATTAGTCAAAGTAGATCCAGATTCACCTAATCGGCAGATTACGTTCTTGCGTAGCAGTCGCCAACTAGTTTCTATTGTGACTGCACGGGGCACAGAAATTACCCTTGATGGCAAGTTCATCACCACAGAAGTATTTCAACAACTATTTAAAGGCGGCTCACGTCCCTATTTAAACTCTGTAGAATCTACTACGGCTTATCACAAACTTTCAACATTTAATCCGGCGATTGAAGCAGATCAAGTTACTGCTGTCTATCTTTCACCCCAAGATCCAGATTACTTTAAAGCTGGTTCTCGACCAGTTGCTCTCTATCGCTATCGCCTCGAATTTTCCCCTCAAGAACTAACGACTACTCCCAAAGAGTGATTTGTCATCTAGCTCTTGACTACTTTGTAATACATTTGTAGTATATAAATTCCAAGTTTACGATCGCGCTCTTGGACGGTGTGCATCATGGCCAAATTTCAAGATATTGTCAATTATTTTCGCTCTGATTGGAAGCTGAGTCTCTTTAGTATCGCGGCATCCAGCGTTTACGAAATTATTGATTTGGTTGTTCCTTATGCGATCGGGCAGATTTTAAACGTTTTGTCTGATCAGCCTTTGGATAAACCACTTCAAAGTGCGATCGCAACTTTTTCGGAAATTACCAATTATCCAGTTACTAAAACTCTATCTTTGAGTTTATTACTGGGTTTAGTTTTCGTTGTCACCGTAGTGAGAGCGCCAACACAACCTTGGTTAACCCATTGGTTTCATTGGGATATCGCCTTAAGGTTGCGTCGGCAAAAAGCTCAAACAGCCATAGAAAAAATTCTGACTCTCCCACTGGAATTTTATGATGAAAATAATCCTGGACGCATTGCTGGAAGAATAGCTAGAGGTATTTCTAACCACACTTTTACTTACCCCGAAGTTGCCGGGCAATTGATTCCTAAACTAGTTCGTTTGCTGGGAATTTTTGTTTTTATCTTGGTGATTGAGTGGCGAATTGCAATTTTGTATCTGATTTCCTTTATAGTCATTCTTAGCTTTAGCTTAAAGGATTTAAAGCAGCTGATTTGGCACGAAACTATTCTGGATAAATATGCAGAAGATACGGAAAGTCGCAATTCGGAACTGATTACCAACATCAAAACGGTGAAAGCATTTGCTACAGAAGCTAAGGAATTGAAGCGGCAAAAGCAACGTTTGGATCGTGAACTAATGGTGGTTGAGTATCGTGTCCACAAAGGTTATACGAAACTGGCTACTTGGCAAAGGACTGTAATTCAGTTCTGCGTATTTACTATCTTGGGTTTGACTCTAGCAGCAACAGCAGACGGTAGAATTTCTCTCGGTCACTTTGTCATGACCTTAACTCTTTCTAGCATGGCATATTCCGAATTAGAACCTATTAGCACTTTGGGAGAAGTTTTTGCCCGTCGTTATTCTTCTATGCTGCGGTTTCACGAATTTCTCCAAGAACCAACTGCATCTGATTCAGCTAGTCTTTTAGAAGAGAGCAACCAAACAGAATCACCTTATAAATTTACAGGAAAAGTTGAGTTATCGCACGTCAGTTTTGGATATGATGCCAACCGTACAGTTTTGCAAGATATCAACTTATTGATTGAGCCATACCAAACAGTGGCATTAGTGGGGCGTTCCGGTTCTGGTAAATCTACTTTGGTGAAATTGCTGTTGCGATATTTTGAACCGAAAGAAGGTCAAATTCTGATTGATGGTCAAGATATTCGCACTTTGAATGTAGGTAAGTATAGACGGAGATTAGCGATCGTTCACCAAGAAGTAGACATTTTCAACGGTACTATATTGGATAACCTGACTTATGGTAGAACGAATGCCACTTTGGAGCAGGTTCAGGAAGCCTGTAGGATTGCCAGAGTTGATGAAGTAGTGCAGC
Organism: Nostoc sp. CALU 1950; assembly: GCF_051172895.1. Taxonomy (NCBI): domain Bacteria; kingdom Bacillati; phylum Cyanobacteriota; class Cyanophyceae; order Nostocales; family Nostocaceae; genus Nostoc; species Nostoc sp. CALU 1950. Next base: position 23,692 of record NZ_JBDNJQ010000066.1, read on the forward strand.
ACTTACCCCAAGGTTATTACACCGTTGTGGGGGAACGAGGTGTCAGGTTATCTGGAGGACAAAGACAGCGTTTGGGAATTGCGAGGGCGTTGTTAGTGGAACCAGACGTGCTGATTTTTGACGAAGCCACCTCTAGTTTAGATTATGAATCTGAGCGTTCAATTCAGCTAGCGATGCGATCGATTCAGGGTACTTGCACCACTATTGTTATTGCCCACCGTTTAAGCACAGTGCGGGAAGCCGATAAAATTGTAGTTCTGGAGCAAGGAAAGATTGTAGAAGTAGGTAGCCACGATGAACTCTTAAGTCAAGAAGGCATTTATCGCCGCTTGCACTCCCTGCAAGAAACAGGAGAACTCCTGAATTAGGTAACAGCGATTCTTATTTTAATCAGGTACAGGGGTAGGGAGCACAACAATATTCATTGCTGTCAACTTCAGGTGAAAACTATGTAAAGGAGGTAACTGGGAACAAGGTAAATCGTAGGGTTTTTAAACGCAGAGGGAGGCAGAGCTTTTCCAAAGAGAATTTGCTACGAATTAACGAAATGCTCTACTAAGATTTACTCTTATCGGCTTCTTTCTGCGCCGCCTCACTATATTTCTTATATAGTTGAGTACGAATCTTGGCTTCCTGATAACGGCTGTGGTTTTGTGGTACAGTGCCCATTAAATCTGAAGCTCGTTGCCACTTAGCAGCTATCTCTAACCACTGAGTTGAGGTTGTGGCTGTTTTACCAGATGCAGAAGCTTGGTTGGCAATTCGCACAGATATTGGAAATGGATCGTCAGATTGCTCAGAAAGGCTATTGTTAGGAGCAGGAGATAGTGTTTGGGCTTTGTTCTCGTTAGTATCTTCTGTTGTTAAAGATTTGGAAGTTTCTAGTTGGATTAAGTTTTTCAGCTTATCACCTAACTGAGCATAAACAATCCAACTAAGCAACAACAGTGAGCATAAACCAGCTGCTACTAATAGCTTTGTTTGAGGTTTATTTTTGTATTTTTCTTTGTTAATGAGTACTAAAGGACGAGAGATTGGAGTTTTTGGAAAATTTGGTTTTCCTAGTTCAGCTTGAGCTTCTGTGAAATCTTTAATTAGTTGTTTTACAATATTGGGCTGAATTAATGTAATTTCCTGCGACCAAAGCAATTGGTTTTCGCGATCGCTATCTATTTCCTTTAACCACAGTAATTGTTGTTCCCGAACAATTCGGCTGTTGATATTGACTCGGCGAATGTGACGCGGGGCGATGGACTCAAGAATTTGCTGGATTTGTTCTACGAGGGGAGATTGCTCAAGTTGCTCTACCCTAGCGGCCTCGCACAGAAGTTGTAAGACACCATCAGAAAACATGGCTCTAGTTCTGACACCAGACTTGGCTAGCTTTTCGTTTAATAGCTGAATAATCGCCGCAACGCTCCCTTGGTGGGCTTGCCAAGCGATATCGTTTATCCGGTCTACCACCTGAAATTTCGTGATAGTTCTTCCACCCTGACTGATTAACGTACTCATTAATTTAGGGACTCTTTTTTACTGACCTTGATCTTGTCTTCGATTTTACGAGTAAAAAGATGAGTTGCCAAATAATATCATAAATATAGAGCAATATAGAGCTTTACTTCTTGATTCGGCAAATAAGCTCGATCGCGCTCAGTTAATTGGACAATCTCACGCCTTGAAAGCGTGGAATTTTTGGGCTGAAACTATGTTTTCAGGGTAACGCCAATGTTGGCAGATGGGTTACTTATTTGACATAGTACATTATGATGTTTTTTTGCGTAGGCGTACCCCGCCATAGGCATCGCCTTTAGTCAGGTTGAAAAAGGTATTGGGGATTAGGGACTAGGGACTGGGACAATTGTTCGGGGATTCGGGATTCAGACCACTACCCAAGTTTTGTTGCAAGAGCGCTCGCACGAGAAGAAAACTCTTTCCGTGTCCCCAGTCCCCAATCCCCAGTCCCCAATTTATTGTTCAGATACTAAACAAAACAGCTGTATCGGGATACTTTTGTGAGGAATTCTCGCTTTTTTTACATTTTTGTCAGAATGGCAATACTAAATAGCACTGCGATCGCTACATTAGAAGATATATAAATAAAAATCATTGTTGATTTTTATTCGTTCGCAGTTCACACAAAATCATGAGTGCAAGTACCATTATTTCCGAAAATCCCTTACTCCAAGGCACTGGTTTACCTCCCTTTGCAGATATTAAACCAGAACGAGTAGTACCAGCCTTCAATCAGTTGCTAGCAGAACTTGACCAGCAACTTGCCACCTTAGAGACTAATATACAGCCTACTTGGAGTGGTTTAGTAGAACCCTTAGAAAAGCTGACAGAACGGCTTACCTGGAGTTGGGGGGCGGTAAATCATTTAATGGGTGTTAAAAATAGCCCGGAACTGCGCGAAGCTCATGAAATCGTACAGCCACTAGTAGTACAATTTATCAACAAGCTCGGTCAAAGCCAACCTATCTATAATGCTTTTAAGGCACTCCGTAGCAGTGATAGTTGGGTAACTTTAGAATTAGCGCAACAGCGCATTGTAGAAGCCGCCATTCGAGATGCAGAACTTTCTGGTGTTGGCTTAAAAGGAGAAGCAAGAGAGCGTTTTAACGCCATCCAGATGGAGTTGGCAGAACTTTCGACCAAATTCTCTAACCATGTACTTGATGCCACTAAAGCCTTTAGCTTAACCCTGACAACAAAAGCGGAAATTGACGGTTTACCACCAAGTTTGGTGAGTTTAGCTGCCCAAGCGGCTCGTGCGGCTGGAGAAGAAAAGGCCACACCAGAAAATGGCCCCTGGCGGATTACTTTAGACTACCCCAGCTACGGCCCTTTCATGCAGCACAGCACCCGTGGAGATTTGCGTGAAAAGCTTTACAAAGCTCATATCACTCGCGCTTCTAGTGGCGATTTAGATAACAACCCGTTAATTGTGCGTATTTTGGAGTTACGGCAAGAACTCGCAGATTTACTGGGCTTTAAGAGTTATGCCGAGTTGAGTCTTGCAAGTAAAATGGCTCCTAATGTTGAGGCAGTAGAAGCACTATTAGAAGAACTACGTCAGGCGAGTTATGATGCTGCTGTCAAAGACTTAAAAGAACTCCAGGCTTTCGCCGCATCTTATGGAGCAGAATATCAGGATTTAAAACATTGGGATATCAGCTTTTGGGCAGAACGCCAACGAGAAGCAAAATTTGTCTTTACCGCTGAAGAATTACGTCCCTACTTTCCCCTTCCCCAAGTGTTAGATGGCTTGTTTGGACTTGTGAAGCGGCTGTTTGGCGTCACTGTCACCCCTGCGGATGGCAAAGCCCCAGTGTGGCATGAAGATGTTCGTTATTTCCAAATTGCTGATGAAACTGGTTCTCCCATAGCCTACTTTTATTTAGACCCCTATAGCCGTCCAGCAGAAAAACGCGGTGGTGCTTGGATGGATGTGTGCATCAATCGGGCCAAAATCACTGAGAATGGTGAAACTGGCATCCGCTTACCTGTGACTTATTTGATATGTAATCAAACTCCGCCAGTAGATGGCAAGCCAAGTTTGATGACTTTCTATGAAGTAGAAACTTTGTTCCACGAGTTTGGTCATGGATTGCACCACATGCTCACCAAGGTTGACTATGCTGGAGCCGCAGGAATCAATAATGTCGAGTGGGATGCAGTAGAACTACCCAGTCAGTTTATGGAAAACTGGTGCTATGAGCGACCCACTTTGTTTGGTATGGCTAAACATTACGAAACTGGGGAAGCTTTACCGGAGCATTATTATCAAAAGCTGCTTGCGGCGCGTAATTATATGAGTGGTACTGCTATGTTGCGGCAGATTCACTTTAGCGGTATTGATTTAGAACTACACTACCGCTATCGTTCCGGTAGCAATGAAACTCCAGCAGATGTGCGTCATCGCATAGCGAAAACTACTACTGTTTTACCACCACTTCCAGAAGATTCAATGCTATGTGCTTTTGGGCACATTTTTGAGGGTGGCTATGCAGCAGGTTACTACAGTTACAAGTGGGCTGAGGTACTGAGCGCTGACGCTTTTGCCGCTTTTGAAGAAGCTGGGCTAGAAAATGAAGAAGCGATAAAAGCTACAGGTGGGCGTTATCGGGATACGGTGCTGGCACTCGGTGGTGGCAAACATCCAATGGAGGTGTTTAAAACTTTCCGGGGTCGTGAACCGAGTACGATCGCATTGCTCAAACACAATGGTTTAGTGAGTGCTGCTGTAAACTAAACCAAACTTCTGTAGAGAGGTTGCAATGCAATGTCTCTACAACAAAATTTTTGCAAATAATCTTTAACTGGTCGCCGCGTTCCTCCCTCACCAACTTTTATGTATGGTGGGGGAGGAACGCCGCTCCGGTACTGAGTACCAGGAATTGTTTTTGACAATTTGGTGGTGAGTAATGAGCAAACACCATATTTTTTCGATTTTACACCCAGTCCCCAATCCCTAATCCCCAGTCCCTTTTACTATTTTGTTCAGTCTAAGGTGTTTCCGGGAAAATGGTTTCTCCTGCAACATCATCTAAGCGGATGCCGCCTAGCAAATTCCACCACTGTGCTTGCAGTGCTGCATCTTGAGGATTGTTTTGTCGTAGTTCAGCTAGTGTCGTCAGTGCCTCGTACCATATCCCCTTTTGGGCATAGACAGCATAGCGCTTTAGAGGTTCTGTGGTTTGTAGCTCCTGGACTATGGCTGGATTCAGTTCAACTCGTTGGATTACCCCTTCAACAAAAGTTGGGGGCGAATTCTTTTCTTTGTCACAGCTAATAGTAAAAAACCAGCGGTATTGTTTGTCTACTGCTAAAGCAGGAGCAGTGGTAGGTAGAGAAATGCGGATGACTCCTGCTTTATCCGGTAGAGCGATCGCCTTTTGGTAAATCTCGTTAGAGTCCTGATCTTGCAGCACAAATTCAGCTGTATATAGCGAATCTTTGGTATATGGCACATAGAAAAACCAACTTGGGCGTTCTACCGTTGTCTGTGCCCAGACATTGATCACTGAGTTATCTTCCTCGGTAAAGGGCACTAAAGCAGTCAGGTCAGGTTTAGTAACTGGACATGCAGCCACTTCCCCGCGCTTCGCTCCACCACGAACGCGACCTCCAGGAGGGGGGCCAGGTGGAATCGGAGGTTGGTTATAGGTTGTGGCTTGAGCAATGGTCGTTTTAGCATCAGAGCGATTAGGGGTTGGTTTCCCCTGTACTGGAGTCAAGTTAACTAGTAAGCTTGTACAGCTAAAAGCGACTAATAAAAACAGTTTTATAGGTTGTGAATTTGAATTCATAAAAACCTGACCTCATACGATTTTAGATTTTAGATTTTAGATTTTAAATTGGGCATTTAGTTATTCTCCCCCATTCCCTATTCCCCACTCCCCACCCGCACTTCTGTTTTTGAATGATAAATTGACATCAAGCCCACCATCGTGACCAGTGATAAAGCCGACGGTACAAACGGTACCCAAGCACCCGAAATTAACAGACCAAAGCAAACTACATACAAAACGCTAGAGGTAACACTGACTGCCAAGACCAACCAGGGTAACGAAAGCTTGTGCCAAGCCAGGACTCCCCCCACCACAGACCAGCCCAAAATCCAGACTATCTCAATCCACAGTGACCAAGCCCGCACCAACGGCCGCCCATCCTGGACTGCACTGAGAATCTGACTGATCATGTGAGCCTGTACCAACACTCCTGGCATTTGCTCATCTAAGGGAGCGCCATAGGGTGTGGGCCAGGTATCTGGAGAATCACCCTTTGCCACGACACCAATCAGAACAATCCGGTCTTTGATCGCGCTGGGGTTAACCGGACTAGATAAAAATTGCGTTAGCTTCACGTGTTGGGCTATCTGTTTTGGAGAACGGTAGTTAAGTAAGATTTGACCGCCATTAGCATCTATATTTTGATAGCCACCAGTTCGAGACTTTAGATTCGGAAAAATAGTTTTACCCAACTGCAAATTCCCTTTAGGGGTGAACTTTGGTTGAATACCGGAAGGGCGCAGATAGAGGGATGCTAGTTGTAAACTGAAGGAATAGGGAGCAGAACACAACGATGTCGCCTCCTGATTCATGAACAGAAGATGCCGACGGATCACTCCATCGCGATCGTGAATAAAGTCACTGAATCCCAAGTTTCCTGGAGGGATCTCTGGTGGCGGCTTAATACCTTTAATATTTCCTGTGCTATCACTCCCCTTACATACGCCAACCAAGTTCGGAGTTTTTTGGAGGCGAGTAATTAAATCTGGGTCTTTGGCCTGAAAATCACGGTAGATATCCAAGCCGATCGCACGGGGTTGGTATTGATTCAGTTTTGCTAGGAGTTTATTGAGAGATTTTTCGGAAATGGAAGCTCCGATCAAATACTCGCCATTTTGTCTTTGAGTCGCCAAATCATCATCGTCAATTGTGATTATTAGCAGTCGCGGATCAAGTCCTTCCGCAGGGCGCGATCGCATCATCAGGTCAAAGGCTTGAATCTCTGGATTTTCCAGGAATCCCAGCAATCTCACCCCACAAACCAAGGCTGTAATCGCCAAGCTAGATAACAAACTTGTCTGAAATCTGCGTCTGGTAGACAAAGCTAAATTTGGTATATCTTCAGTTTTGGTAGACCTTAATTCATCCCAAGTGGGTGGTATCTGCGCTGGATTTTGGCAAATCACTGGTAGCCAAGTTGCACAGGGAAATCGATCCTCAAGTCCTTGCAGACGTTCCCGCGCTTGGCGTACCGCTTGATATAAAGACTCCCCACCGGAAAAGCCTTCGAGAAAATACTTTAAAAACTCCTTAGCAACTTGGTCTGGGACGGGTTCGCGCATGACGATTATCTGAGGAATTTGCAAATCAGCCAATTCTCGCGCCAATCCCAATCCATCACAGGAGTTAAATATAGCTAATTGCAAGCCGTTTTCAATAGCTTTTTTGAGAGCGTACTTTAACTCGCCAATGGTAAGACTATCAGTTTTATTCAGGTAAATTCGTCCGCTTTCTCCATTCCTGTGACTAGAACTGTGCCCAGCAAAGAAAAGAATATCCCAGTTTTTTCCCCAGAGATGGTCAGTCAATTCTTTACGCTGTGGTTCTACCAGAAAAGTAACCTCTGCGTTAGGACACTGTTGCAGTAAAGCTTGATCGGCTTGGGTGTCAATCCCCTGACTATTGCCGACAATTGCCAAAATGTTAACTAATTGGTTTAAATTGCGTGGCTTGTGAATGCGATCGTAGGATGGTGAAGAAATGGCAATTTCAGCCTTGGGATAGCGTTCTAACAAGTCCCACAGATGCCAGGGTAATAGCTGCAATTGGCTATTTTCTGTTTGCAAAATTACCCGCACTTCATCCGTGGACGACAATCTTTCTAACCACTTTTCCCTTAAAGGGCGAAACTCCTCTGCTCGCAGCCAAATATTAAAGCGTGCCCGTAAAATATGGGAAGTGTTTTCGCAGTCTTGAATCATCGATACATTCGTCACCTGCATTTGGTCAGCATGGAGGCGATAACGATTGCCTATCTGCCGATAACTAGACTGCCAATGACTATAGTAGAGCGGCATTTCCGGGAATGAAGGTAGCCTCCCCGTGATTTCTGTTGCAGCCCGCTCGTGTTCTTCACCAATTTGAAGGGTGACAGCAAACCCCTGCTCAAAACTACCCTCTCCGAATTTCATCACCACTAACTTACCCATGACCGTCACTATCTCCCTGTGCAAAACCATCCCCTGTTCTAATGTCTCATAACAAGCTCCACAAGCGTTTACAGACTTTTTTAAAATCCCTAAATGCCAGCTTGAATTTTTAAACTTTAATTTTTAATTAACCAATTACCACTTAATAAAATACCGACAAAGAGGGAAGATAGCTACATATTTCAAATTCGGAAATGTTCGGTAATGCTGGTATTATCCAAGGCTACTTTAACGCTAAATTGCTCTGTGGGTTCGCCACGAAACTGTAACTGAATATAATTGTCTGATCTTCTAGATTGAGCATCTAGAAATACTGCTCCTGAACTATCTAGTACAGTGAGATGAACTCCAGGTGGCAAGTAGATTTGATTCCCAGTGGCGTGTAATTGCAGATGAATACTGGTTTGTTGATCCTTTTCAGGGCTGATTTCTACAATCAACATGACTGGTTGGTTGAGAATTTGGATACCCAAATCAATCAGTTTTGCCCGTTTAGTAATAGATTCTGGTCGGTTGAGGGCATTTAGTTCCAAAGTTTCAGTACTGCGAAAGGCATAATTTGGTCTGAGTTCTGGCACATTCCACAGGGATTCAATCGTCTGCCAGCCAGTATCAAATATCCCAGCAAACCACTGACTCAAATTCACTAACGAGGTGAGTGGGGATTGGCGCAGTTGCCATAGGTGGTCAATAAACGCTTCCAATGGTTGCAGTTGACTTAAAGGCAGTGTTTCAGTTGCCACACTAGGGATAAAACCAAGCAGCTTCGCTTCTTCAAGCGATTCATCAAATTGAACTACTAAATAACCCACCCGTTCTTCCCAAGTTTCTGGAGGAATGGAACATATCCGTTGATGCAGATGGACAGGGCGACACTCTAGACGACCAATTGAGGGAATCTCTAAATCAGCTACATTTCCACAAAGGCGCATGATGGGGTTCCAGCTGTCACTAGCTTGAAGATTAGTAGGAATATCCATCATCTGCAAGTAGTCATTCACCACCCATACAGCCAGAGTATTCAGCCGGACTTGCTCTGCTTTTTGAGAATTTGGCTGCTGGTTAGCAAATTGCTGGGCAGTAATGCGAGCCGTTTGGGTAATGGGTAATGTTAAAGCGAAATCGTCTAGCTGATAGGTGGAGTTATTCATAAGTCAATCCCTAGTGATCAATGCTGCTATGTAGATATCACCCGCATTCACTAAATTTATGCCATAAAACAGAGAATGATTATTAGAAAATTGGGATTAGAGATTGGGGATTGGGGATTGGGGATTGGGGATTGGGGATTGGGTATTGGGGATTGGGTATTAGGTAAAAATATCCCATAAAATTGAGGGATTGTATATTGAAATGATATGGGAGATAGGGGTTTTGAGTCTTTAGACTTCTATCAAGATAGCCTCAAGCTGCTAAAAGCGGCTTATCGACTAGCGGATAGGTTGCCAAATTTTGAGCGTTACAATTTGAGCGATCAATTACGAAGATCGGCTTGTAGTGTTTTGCTGAACATAGCTGAGGGCTACGGACGTTATCATTATTTAGATAGATTGCGTTTTATGTACATTGCTCGTGGCTCATTAACTGAGACTAAAAGCGCCTTCGTTATTGCTGAAAGCTTGGGGTACTGCAATACAGAACAATTACACTGGGTTAGTCAGCTTAAAGACCAGATTGAAAAAGGTCTTAATGGTTACTGTCGTTTCATTCGTTCCCAGCAACAAGGTAAAGAAGAGTACGGCACTCGATTAGATGATTGGTGATTGGGTATTGGGAGATTTGAGGTTCTTAACTAGATGAACCAGTCCCCAGTCCCCAGTCCCCAGTCCCCAGTCCCCAGTCCCCAGTCCCCAGTCCCCAATCCCCAATCCCCAGTGCCCAATGCTCAAATCACAACCAATTGCCAATCAATACATAGGCAGACCAAAAGCTTGGCGCTCTGTAGTTGGGATGTTTCAGCAGTTGTAGCTGGGCACGGTGGACTGCTTCGGCTTTAGTGATTTTGCCACTCTTGAGTTCTCGATAGAAGGCACTCACAAACATTGCTGTTGATTCATCATCAATCTGCCACAGGGAAGCTATGGTACTACGTGCCCCGGCTCGTACAGCTGCTCCTGCTAGACCGAGTGCCGCACGGCTGTCTCCTGATGCTGTCTGACAAGCACTCAAAACTAATAGTTCTACGATGCTTTTACCCTGACTGCGGAAGAGAGTATCAAAATCTTTGACATTGATCTGACCATCAAAATCTAAAATAAAAGTGTCTTCAAGACGAGAACTAAACTGACCGTGGGTTGCTAAATGCACTATGTTGAATGAAGCTGCACCAATTTCGTTCTCTAAATTCTTTTTCTTAAAATCCCCATCCACTAGGCTAGTTGTCGAAACTCCAGCTTTGGTAATGCCGTCAAATTCCGATTTAATCGCAAGTAATGGTGCAAATTTGGGAAATCCTGGCGGTGGCTGAGTCAGTCCGGCGGTTAGCGCTCTGAGCTGCTGTTGCACCAGCGGTTTCGGGTCGAGGAGTTGCAAACCCACGCTCAGAGCGATCGCATATTTCTCTACCAAGTATTGTTTACCATCGTAGAGAGCTGCCATTGGTAAGTTGCGTAATGGCCCATCCAAAACGAATACTAAAGTATCGACGCCACTTTTTTGTAATTCTGACTCAATGGGTTTGAGTAGCCAGTTGTAAACTTCTTGCGATTGCTTTTGGACATTCTTGGTAGCAGTGGGATTGACAAGATTTTTTCGCAGTTCTACTAAGAGTTTTTCTACTTCTGCTTGGGAAATCTTGGTAGTGTAGCTTTGCAGGCGTTGTTTGGGAATTTTGACAATTACCTGGAGTTCGTCAGGAAGAATAATCGGATAAAGGATGGCAGCCGTGGAATTATCTTGGTCTACCACTTTATCTAGGGCTATTCTCTGGCCTTGTAGACAAGCTTCCCGGAAAAAGTCGTCTAATTCTGCTAGTTGGAGTGCTTCAATCCGCTCGCGTGCTTTCTCCAATATTTTTTCATTTGATAATTTACCTTCTTGAGATTTCAGCAGTAACTCTACTGACTGGCGGTATACGGGTTCTACGCTATCCCGGAAGTTGAATTGCACATCCTGGTTTACTACATCTTTATTCACTACTAAATCTCTGCGGAGAGACTGGAGAGTATCCACAGCAGAATCATAAGCCGCGATCGCACCATTAATATCTTTTTGTGCCCAGAGCAATCTACCTAACTGCCACTCTAAGCTATAGGTAATTTCTAGTGCATTGCTGCTCTGTGCTAAAGCTAATCCTTGCCGGGTCAGCTTTTGCGCCTCTGACCACTGTCTGGTTTCTTCATACAAGCCGCCTAAACTCTTCAGGGCATAGGCTTCTGCCCGCTTGTCTCCTAAACTGTGGGATTGCTGGATGGCTTTGGCGAGTAATACTGCTGAGTCTTTTGTGCTGAATCCTGAGTAATAACTATGACTTGATGCTTGTAATACACCACTCTTGACTTTTGCTAGACTCTGTGAAAAATTAACCTGAGCGTAAATACTAGCGCGGCTGAGGGGGAGTTGGTCGAGTTTGGACTCAATTGACGGTAGGAGAGTTTGAACTTTTGCCCATTGTTGATCTTCAATGAGTAGTCCCAGGTGATTCAGTTGCGCTTGGACTTTTGTCAGGGGTGAGGGAGATGCTTCAACTGTTTGTTCATAATAGGCGATCGCCTGTTGAATTTTCTGTTGTTGACGGGCATGATTCCCCAAGCTGAATAGACTTGCCCCAATATCAGCATTCGATTGCAGATTTCGAGCAATTGTCAGACTTTCTTCTAGCGTCTGACGTGATTTTTCAAAATCGCCCAATACCAAAAGGGCATCACCGAGCGATCGCAAACCCACTGTCTTTTCTATAGAATCTGGTTGAGATTTTAAGGTTTTACTTACCTGATCGAGTGTTTTGACAGCCCGTGGGTAAAATCCTTGGGTGCGCCATGCTTGTGCTTGATTGATTTGCGATCGCACTACGCCACTTTTATTATCTGCTTGTTTGTAAATTTGTTCCGTCTGCTGCCAAGTCGCTAAAGCCGCCTCAGCCTGTCCCATTAACAGTTGTAAACGACCTTGAATATCTAGTGATTGGGCAAATATTTGCAGATTTTGGTTTTTATCCTGTCCTTTGAGCAAATTTAAGCTCTCTGTAATTGCCTGCTGCGCTTGACTCCATGCACCGAGCTGCTGGTAAGCCAGAGACAGATTACTCAATGTCGCTGCCAGTGCGAGGTTCTCCCCTCGCTGCTGATATACCTGGACAGCCTGTTGCAACACTTCTACAGCTTTGGCAAAGTTGCCAGCACTGTATAAAACTTTGCCCTGTTGTAGTAGTGAGGCTGGGTCAGCGGATACAGCCAGCGATGTCAGACTGTTTATTGGCGGTTGGGATGAGGAATTGATTGAACCAGGAACTTTTGCCAGCACAGGTGAACCGACAATGCATAGTAAAGCGATCAGGAAGTACAAAGGTAAACGTAAAAAGTTAGCCTCACCTGTGAGGGTCTTTTTGGTTTCTAAAATGAGTGACTGGCAAACCCCGAAGATGTAACGGAGGGAAAATATGCGACGCCCTGGCTCCTTTTGCCTTTTAACTTTTACAGAATTCGCGCCAAAAATCCTAGTTTTTTTAGGCATAAGCATGACAAGAGGTAGGTGATAACCAGGAAGGCACAGTATGAACTGTAGGTGCTTGAGCTACCAGAGTAATGTTACCATTCCCATCCCTCACCTATCTCTGAGCTTCTACAATCTTATTTATCAGGAGAGGCAGAGGGCAGGAGGGAATACTGACTCCAGCGCTGAGAGCAATTGACCGTACAGAACTTGGGTCTAAAACCCCGCCGTATATACGGCGCCTACAATTGGGAGCCAGTCCGGTGGACGGGAACGCCTGCATAAAGGAACTGGCGTGCGGGGGTCTGAATCCCTGCCCCCTGCCTCCTGCCTCCTTCACAATAATCCCTCCAATTCTGCGAATTTACGCAAACGCGGTAGACATTGGCGCTGATAAAAACTGCTTAATGTTGGAATTGACATTCCAAATTCCTCAGATAATTCTCTCCAGCTAACTTCCGGGGGTAAGCGTTTGAGAATTAACACCTGACAATTCACATCTGGACGCCCTTTAATGTAAGTACCACGCAATTCTCCATCAGAATCCGTCTTTGCCCATATCTCCAAGTCTTCTAGAATTGGAGGTGCTTGGGGGTTAGCTGGAAGATTATCTACAGGGTCAATGATTTCACTTGTTCCACCCGATGTAGACTGACGAATTCTCAGAGGGACAGTAGTGGCTTGTTCCCGGTTCTGGTTCAGGTAAAAGTCTTGTAGTCTCCTTTTTAGGTAAGCATTCAGCCAGGTGATGACAGTACCATAAGTGGGATCATATATCTGACCTGTCAAACCTTCACAAACATTGCGACAAAAATACAACCAAGTTTGTTGTAGTGCGTCTTGATAGTAGGGAGTACTTTCCCTCCAGAGTCTATTTGCTGTCAAGCGAATAATTTGCGTGAGCAGCTTCTGACGCTGAGGGCTTCCAGGTTTGTGTCCACAGGCTTCTGTAACTAAGCAGCGGAGCTGTTCATCGAATTGAACCATGACAATCTTGGCGAAGAAAGCAAGAATATCTTAGTATTGCGTATAACAACGCCCTAAAAAATTACCTTTCGTCAAGATGTTGGGGATTGGGCATGGGGCATTGGGCATTGGGCATTGGGAGATTTGAGTATCTGAGGTGGATGACTGAGGCTCTAATTCGAATGGCACTAAGAAAAGATACAGCCCTTGTTCTGACTGGTTGACTGGTTCCCAGCCTCCAGGCTGGGAATCCATTCTGGGAGGCTCCGCCTAGGCTGTTGATTTTGGCTATTTTTTGGGGAATTACCGAAAAATTATTTGTGCTGGTTTTTGCTTGTGTGAAAGCGCCCGCAACAGCCATCTTTACGCCAAAATAAAAAACACAATTTCTGCATGAAGTCTTGTGGGCTAAAAGGTACAGAGTCAACAGCCTAGGCTCCGCCTCCAGTAGCTTGAATTGAGGCAAGAAATTGTAGGCATTGCGTTCAGATATTTAGAAATTCCCCTCTGCCCCCTGCTCCCCTGCCCCTCTGCAATCCCTACGCCGCTTACCTTTCAGCTTAACTTAGTGCCATTCTCCCCAGTCCCCAATCCCCAATCCCCAATCCCCTCAATACAATCCCAGCCAGGACAAGAAATTTTCCCACCAAGAATATCTCAGATTACCTACACTCAACTTCATTTTGTTGCGAATATCTTGGATTTTCCAGTTGGTTAGTTTAGCTAGAGTTTGTGCCTCTTGTTCAAAACGCTTGGGTAAAGACTGCTTATATTCTCTACCCGCCTGACATTTAAGTTCCCCTTGGAACGGATGTTGCAAAACATAACGCCCTTGGAAAGATTCACTGTTGGCAGTTTGTTGAAATATCAAGTCTTCAGGGAATTTGTCACGGGTATAGCGGACATGCAAGCGAGATATGAAGACGTTGCTTCTAGGAAAGGGACGACGAAAGTTAGGGGATACTGGCACATTACTTGCAGAATTATCATCTAGCCAAAATACACCCGCTTGCTTGAGTTCTTCTGGGGTCAGGGGTTCAGCAGAACAGGGATCGCAACTACCCATATCCCAAGCGTATTCTAAAAAACCAACTTTCCTGTCTTCTTTGGTGTAGATAGTTTGAAACATGGATTTGTAAAATTCACCAAATTCATCTTTGACAAATATGGGAATGTTTGCGTCAGAGGGAATTTTTACTGTCCGGTAGTTGGTGATTTCTGCCTGTCCTTGGGGCGAGAGGATGTAGACAATTAAATCTTGCTCTGTCGTAGCATTGATCATGCCCAAACGAATTGGCAGCATGAATTTAGGCGATTGGTAAGAAATTTGTAGCGGACGGAGGAACTGATAGCCAGATTGCTCGAATTTATCCAAGTTGACTTTGGCAACAAAGAATTTCATTGAGGAGCGAATGTAGGGCTGAAGTAACTGTTTCGCACCTCTGGGAATTTTGTAGCCATTGCGTTTGAGCCAAGTTTCCAGTCCGCCAGATTCTTTAGCGCTGAGAATCACAATGTCGTATTCGCCGACGTTGAAACGTGCTTCGACTGTCACACCTAAACTATCATCACTGCTTCTTTTACGCGCTGACTGATTGCTTGCTGCTGGCGCTGGCGCTGCTGATAACTCCCTTTCGTAAACTGGGGCACAAGGATCTGGGTCAAAATATTCAACCAGTCGCGGCGCACTAAAAGCATCTAGGCGCTCGATAATCTTGGGTTCTGTGACGCGAACTTGTTCTTTTTGCAGCACCGTTGGTACTGGTACTACCATTGCAAAATCTTTGACTTCGCCTTGAAAGTCGTTTGCCATTGTTAGGACAGTGCGATCGCCATCTCGCGCGATCACAACCTGAGAAGCTTTGTTATACAGTTTTGTATCAGCTTTGGCTACATAAAATCCACAAAATGCCCAAGCTGCTGGTGCAAAGCACAAAACAGCTACAATTGCCAACAATAATGGTGTTAAAAGTCGAAAAATTTTCATTTATACCTCTATCTTTTTTAGTGCTAGAGACTAGAGACGCGATGAATCGCGTCTGTACAAGAGTTAGGAGTGCTGAGTTAGAAGTTCTTCCCCTGCTTCCTCATCTTTCTCTTGCCAAGCAAACCTTGGGGCTAACCAGAGAACATCTAGCAGAATGGTCAATGGTGCAAGGGCAAACAGCGCCCAGAAAACTGCTGTGGAAATAAAGAAATAATTTCGCAGGATAAAAGTTAAGCCGGCGATACAGATTGCCCAAACTACACGCCCAATTCGGGAATTGGGAATCGATCGCGGATCTGTAATCATAAATAGAGCAAACAGCAGCAAAGACCCACTCATCAATCGGTGCCAGTAAACATCCCAAGTCCAACCCAGCCAGAGATTGCGAATGGCTTCCAGCAAAGAGTAGGAACCCAAAAAAGCTGCTGTGGTGTCCCAGCGACCAACGCGCTGCAAAATCATGCCGCCAGTGCCGACAAATAATAGTCCATACCACCACTCTTCACCCCATTGTCCCGGCGAAACCCAAGCATCAGGGGTGAGAATCAAGGCAGATATGATGCCAAAATTGGCGGGATTAAAGAAATGCTTATCGCCGACTTGGAAGATAAATTTGCTAGCGATCGCAAGTGCTGCCGCGATTGCCATTGTCGTCCAGTGATCAGCCCGCAACAACAGGCCCAGTCCCAAAGAGGTAATTAGGGCACTGCGAATATTTAGGCTTTGTCCTACCCTGCGGGTTCGCCCTTGGCGTTCTGGAAGAGTAGCCGCTGAGGCGTCTATGTTCTTCGCTAATGACCAATGACTAATGACTAATGACAATATCCATTGAGTTGCAAGACAAGTTGCGATCGCTACCCCAATGAATTCTGGTCGGAGCGTCCAATCTCGTGTACCGATTCCCAAGACTAGGAATAAGCCCAGAAATAGAATCTGATAATCTCGTATATCTTTTAGCAACATTAACCCTTAATTCAGGGATTACCCTTAGATTTCTCATCAATTTAGACGAGTAATAGCTCAAATAGTATTGCTGTTACAGATTTTGTTACAAAATAGATAAACGCAAAATGCAACTAGCTCCCCTGTTCCCAATTTTTTACCGCATTCTCCAACCGAGTTTTCCCAACTGCCTTTGGGGTGGAAATCCTCATACGAAAGCGATCGCACTCACGTTCGACGATGGGCCCCATCCGCAATACACACCCGAAGTCTTGGCAGTGTTAGATCGTTACAATATTACAGCGAGTTTTTTTTGGTTGGGTGTTTGCGTCAACTGTTCACCAGGTATTGCTAAAGCCGTTAGCGATCGCGGACACTGGATCGGATTGCATGGCTATGATCATCGCTCTTTTCCCATGCTTTCCCCAAATGACCTAAAGGACAGTTTAGAAAAAACCCAAGCTGCCATCTACAATGCCTGCAACCTGCAACCTGAACAAGTGCGGGATGTCCGCCCCCCCAATGGTTTATTTACACCTGCGACTTTAAAATTATTCTTTGAGTGGAATTACCGTTCAGTGATGTGGAGCGTTGTACCAGAAGATTGGGTACGACCAGGTGTCAGCACCGTAGTACAGCGAATTATGCAGCAGGTGAAAAATGGTTCAATGATTGTCTTGCATGATGGTGCTTGCGGTGGACAAGATGTTGCTGCGACAATTCAAATTCTCATTCCACAACTGCTACAACAAGGTTATGAGTTTGTAACTGTTGATACTCTATGGCAGCAAGTTAAGGCTAACTAAAGTACTATAGCGATTACCAGTTAAGTGAGGTACAGATAATATTTTTAAACGCAAAGGGACGCAAAGTAAAGCGCAGAGGTACGCAGAGATTTGTACCTCAGCAGACTAGGAAACGCTATAGCCTAATCAAGTTAATAAAAATGTGGTGCTGGCGTGTTTAGTACTCATAATTTGGCAAATGTTTATCTGCGATTACGACATTGCAGTGGGTAGCGCTTACCCCGCCATGTCGTCCAGCCATCCGCGATTTTAGTACGACTATCGTATTTGAGATACCAGTTATCTTGTTCTGCACCTAAATAACGAATACCTAAATCCTGTCTTTGGGTGCTGGAAAAACGTTTTCCTAGAGGAACCCAGGCACTACCATTATCACTAAACCGCCCGACGAGACGGACACCAGAAGTAGTAGAACAAACATCACCACTACAACTAGTTTGTGGGTCATCGACTACTTTCCACTGCATTTGAGCTGATCTACCGTCAATATTACAATCCCAAAGACCAAAGAACCACTCACCAGCAACCTGACTGGCTTTAGCATGGCTAGATACCAATACCAAACTTGCAGGAACAATCGCTAGGGCGTGTCATCAATTAGGTAAACTTGAGTAGGTAATGCTTGGGATAAGCC
>NZ_JBDNJQ010000067.1:0-40675 GCF_051172895.1 Nostoc sp. CALU 1950
GCAACAGTCAAGAAGGCTTCTTAGTTGTACTGAGTTTTTTCAGAAATCAAATATGCGTCCTATATAGTAGATGTTGAATTTTTTCCTGAACTTTCGGCATGGTTGCGGATGGTTTACAAGTTTTATTGGCTAAATCAGATCATGTCTGCGTTTGTTATTCTTGCTTAGATAGAGATGTCTAGTATATGGTAATGCGATCGCAACTCATTAGCCTTAAAGTGGTAACGACAACTTTTTGTGGAATTGCGGTCAAGCGTCGATGAATGCTCTAATCAATTTCTTGCTTTTTTTGCTGCCAATTCTGAGTAGCCTTTGGATTGCCCAAACTTTCAACCCTCTATCTTCTTATCAGCCTCTCCAAGCTCTAGACGGTGCAGCTTTATATAAAAAACAATTAACGAATGGTAATGAAGCATATTTACAAGTTATTGATCTGGGCAAAATGCACATAGACCAAATTACCGGAGAGGTAGATAATATGGGTCTAAATGAAGGTAAGTATTATAAAGGAGAAGGTGGACATTACAGCCCTTTTTTCCAAAATAAGTTGTTTTCTGAAGTTGCAGACGAATATAAAAAACTTTACGCAAACAACGTTTTCTCAATAATTAATTGTTCTTTTTTTGAGCAATATCAATCTAGTACTCAATTATCTTTTCCAATTAAACTCAATGGTGTAGTCATCAGTGGTGGCAATAGTCCTTATGGCCCAATCAAGGAACCAAAAGATAAATATTATCGTAATATTCGCTTCAAAACCTTAGTCTGGGATGAGAAGCAGGCATATATTACCGATTACAACCAAGCTAGTGGTGCGCCTCTTAACCAAAAAGCAGTGAAGAATGCTATCGTCACTTACCGATATAGCGATCATCCGGCGAAAGTATTAGCCCAAAACCAAGCGAATAAGTATCAAGTCATCGGTACTCTGAACAAAGATGGTGTTAAAGGTGACGAGTTGTTATTGATTATGACGGTGAACCAAGCAACTCTGGATGAAGCAGCCGATTTATTACGTAAATTAGGAGTCAAAGGCGATATCATTACCGTTGACGGTGGCAGATCAACTTATTTGTTCAATTCCCAGAAAGGAAATATTATTGTTCCCCAACTGTCTAATCTGCAAGAAAATCCTACTTTCCGACATTTACCTCATTATTTGGGATTCCGTAAGAAACGTAAAAATCAGGTCGCGCCAAAAATCTCAATTAGTCAACCAGTTGGTAAAGTACTTCCAAAGAAGGATCAACCTTTTTTAATATTGTGGCGGGATAATTTTGATGGCGATGTCTCGATTAAGTTGTACGATGGGAACAAACTTATCCAAAACATTTCTTCCCGTACTGCTAGCGATGGAGTTTATGAGTGGACACCACGTATTTCGGTAAAAGAAGGCTACTTTGTTCGCATTTCTAGCTGGAAAGACCGGAATATTTTCGGGCAGTTGCAACTGTAGCAGAATGGGAAAATGAAATGGATAACTAGCTAAACACAAACCTCTCAACAAGGTTGACGGTGTGGCATTGATCGGAATTGTTATTGTTTCTCACAGTAAACAACTAGCCTTGGGTGTGCGGGAACTCGCCGCGCAGATGGTTCAGGGCCAAGTTTCCATTGCTGTTGCAGCAGGTATTGAAGATCCGGAAAATCCATTGGGTACAGATCCTATCCAAGTTTATGAAGCGATCGCTTCTGTTTTCTCTGATGATGGTGTCTTGGTATTAATGGATTTGGGTAGTGCTTTGCTGAGTGCAGAAATGGCAATCGAGTTTCTACCAGAAGCACAGCAGCAAAAAGTATATTTGTGTGAAGCACCTCTAGTAGAAGGCGCGATCGCTGCTGTGGTAGCTGCGGCGGCTGGTAGAGATATTCACCAAGTTATGGCGGAAGCACGCGGCGCACTCTTAGCCAAAGCGACTCAATTGGGTGTAGTTAGTAGGCCGTTGTCAACTGTCACCCCAGCAACAACTAATGTAGAATCACCAACGCGAGAAATCCGGCTGATTGTCAGCAATCGCTTAGGATTACACGCCCGTCCCGCAGCGCAGTTTGTCGCAACCGCAGCTAGGTTTCAATCGCAAATTCTGGTGCGAAATTTAACGAGAAATACTGAACTAGTCAGGGGCGACAGTATTAACCAAGTCACAACTTTAGGGGTGCGTCAAGGACACGAACTGTTGATTACTGCTACTGGTTTTGATGCAGATGAGGCGCTGACGGCATTACAGACATTATTCGCAAATAACTTTGGTGAAGATAATGTTGCCTTGAATTCTCCACCAGCATTTCACCATGAAGTTACCCCAGCAACTCACGGCGAACTTTCGGGAATTGCAGCTTCTCCTGGAGTAGCGATCGCACCTGTTGTTCATTATCAACCCACTCACATTTCTATTACGGAATATCACGTAGATGACCCTGATGCAGAGTGGCAACGAGTACAGGCAGCAATTAACACTGCTAGACAGGAAATTCAAGCAATTTTTTCACAAGCATCTCTGCAAATTGGTGACGCTGAAGCCGCCATCTTCGATGCCCAATTACTATTTTTAGAAGATCCAGTACTGTTGGAAGCGGCTCATCAACGCATTTTAGAAAACCATATAAATGCTGAAGCAGCTTGGCAAGCTGTAGTAGATGAAGTAGCAACTTCCTACCGCACACTTGAAGATTCTTACCTGCAAGAGCGAGTTGACGATGTTGTGGATGTCGGGCAAAGGGTACTACGATTACTAGCTGGGAATGCTGCGGCTAACCTCCATCTTGAGTCACCGGCGATTTTGGTGGCGACTGATTTAACCCCCTCAGACACCGCTGGATTAGATCCGACAAAGGTGTTGGGTATTTGTACAACTTCTGGTAGCGCCACCTCCCACAGCGCAATTATCGCCCGGACATTGGGTATTCCCGCAGTTTTGGGAGTAGATGCCCAGGTGTTGCACTTGGCAGATGGTACACTTATGGCACTTGATGGTGAAAGTGGCAGAGCTTGGGTAGAACCAGAATCACATATCCTGGATTTACTGGCAGCAAAGCAGTCAGCTTGGCAAACTGCCCAACAGGAAGCACGAGCTACAGCGCACCAACCAGCAATTACTCGTGATGGTCGGCAAGTTAGCGTCTTTGCTAACATTGGTAGTATAAATGATGTCCAAGTTGCTGTGGCTAGCGGTGCAGAAGGTGTGGGACTACTTCGCACCGAGTTTCTATATTTAGATAGGACAAGTGCCCCCACTGAAGAAGAACAACTAGCAGTGTATCAGGCGATCGCCCAAGTTTTAGATAATCGTCCGCTAATTATTCGTACCTTAGATGTTGGTGGTGATAAGCCACTTCCCTATATCAGAGTCGGGTTTCCAGAAGCTAACCCTTTCTTAGGTTGGCGGGGAATTCGTTTCTGTTTAGATCATTTGGATTTGTTCAAAACTCAGTTACGGGCAATTTTGAGAGCCAGTGTGGGGCATCAAATTAAGATTATGTTGCCGATGATTGCCACTGTGACAGAGGTACGTGCAGCTAAAGCAATTTTGGGTGAAGTGCAGGCTGAATTAAATCAAGCTGGTATTTCCTTTGATGTAGCGATGAAAGTGGGGATTATGGTAGAGGTACCCTCAGCAGTTGCGATCGCAGATCAGTTAGCCGCTGAAGTAGACTTCTTTAGTATAGGGACTAACGACTTGTGTCAGTACGTCATGGCTAGCGATCGCACTAATCCCCGCGTGGCAAATTTGGTTGATGCGCTACACCCGGCGGTGTTACGGATGGTACAGCAAACTATCCAAGCTGCCCATACGGCGGGAATTTCGGTAGGATTATGTGGAGAATTGGCAGCAGATACTTTAGCAACACCAATTTTATTAGGTTTAGGGCTGGATGAATTGAGTGTGAATCCTCAAGGTATACCTGGAGTCAAGCAAGCGATCGCTCGGTTAAGTATAGTTGAAAGTGAAGCGATCGCGGCATCAGCATTACAACAAGATTCCGCAGTTCATGTCAGAGAACTAATCTCAACTTCAGTTACCCCACCTGCATAATTCGTAATTCGTAATTCGTAATTCGTAATTGAATTAGGGACTTCCAGAAATTAAATTATTCAATTTTGGAGCGAAGATGATCATTCGATTCTTCCTCCCCTGCTTCCCCTGCGCCCCCTGCTTCCCCTGCTTGCCAAAGCGATGGGATATTTTTTTAGTTGGAAGTCCCTTAGTTGGAGTCTAAGCTCGACTTTATCCAAAATTAAGAACTTAGTTCTCTTCCTACGCCAAAAACCTAAACTGTGTAGGTTAGGTTGAGGAACGAAACCCAATCTACAATTTTTCTTAACTGAACCGTATTGCACCAAAAAAGACAATTACGCGCGAGTATTTCCCCAATAATTACGAATTACGAATTACGAATTACGAATTAGTTAAAATCTTATTCCCAGTTGCCCATTAAATCCACGAATAGAATTGTAACCAGCACCAACAAAAACGTTATCAGTAGCACCTACCTGAACGCCACCTGAAACTGCAACACCTTTATCCTCTGAATAAAGTCCAACTCCTACATAAGGTGAAATTACAGGTAAACTGATAAATTTCAAAACATCTACTCCCGTAGCACCATCAGGGCCAGTTCCAATCTCAACCCCGAAATCCAAAGCCCTAGCTCCTACAGCATAGGTTACATCACCATCTTTTCCACCAACTGAAACCCAAGGTTGCGGTATAAGTTGAGCCGATGCTTGACTTGGGGCAAATAAAGCTAACAAACTTATGGATGTAATTAATGTTTTAGCAATAATCGTTATTTTCACCTTGTTCTCCTACACTAACTGCTGCATCTTAATTGTTTTCTCACAACTACCCTTGCTTCAACACTACTGTTCACTAGGGTTTGTCTATGATGGCTAATCGTGACGGATTGAACCTCATTTGAGTGCCCGATGAGTGCAAGTTATTTACTAAGTGCTAAAAAAGTATAATTAACCGCAATATTTTTTACGTGATTAAGTGGGAAAAGTAGGATGTTTTATAAGAACCCTTGATTAACCTGTTGATAAGCTGTAAATTGGTGCGTAGTAGACAGTTAATATAAAACTATACAAGTAATTAAGAAAACGTAAGGGTTTGGGATTGTTTCTCTGCGAGATGCGATCGCAGAAATAGTAAATGCGATCGCAGAAATAGCAAATGCGATCGCAGAAATAGCAAATGTAGTCCCCGAAATAACTTTTGAGTTCTCCGAAATAGCAAATATAGTCGCCGAAATAGCTTTTGCGGTACTCAATGCCCAATGAATAATCGCAGTTATTGAATCGTTAAACAAAGAAAAAAGAGGTTAAATCTATGACACTGTATCAAGTCACCCAAACTACCGACAACGGAAATGGCGACACAGTAGGCACTCTCAGCTATGCTATCCTCCAAGCCAACCGCAATGCCGGGACTGATGCGATCGAGTTCAAATCGAACATCAGAATAACGAGCGTGATGAAGACCCTGCTCAACAGTGATATCGTGGTCATCGGCAACGGCAAGACCGTCAGTGGCGATGCCAACAACAATGGAAAAACTGATACTTATGAAGATCCTTATGAAGATTTGCGTCCCTTCTTCATCAAGTCTGGAAACGTGAAATTCTCCGACCTGACTATTACCAACAGCATCGCTAAAGGAGGGGATGGCGGCGCTGGTGGCGGTGGCGGTGCGGGAATGGGAGGAGGGATGTTCATCTACGATGGCAATGTCTCTTTGAGCAATGTGACTTTTAGTAACAACAAAGCGCAAGGTGGCCAGAGCAACGCGGGAAGCGTAAACGAGCGAATGTTCGGTGGCGGTGGTATGTTCGGCAGGGCTCAAGGCGGCGGCGGGGGATTGTTTGGTTCTAGCATTAGTGAAAATGCTAATTTTGGTGTAATTGGTACTGACGGTGGTTATGGTGGCAATGGGAACTACGGCGGCTACGGCGGCAAAGCCCCAGGTGGCAATGGCGGCTTCGGTGGCGGTGGCGGCGCCGGCGGTGGCAATGGCGGCTTTGGCGGCGGCGGCGGTGGCGGCGGCAGCGGCAGCGACTTGGGCGCCGGCGGCTTTGGCGGCGGCGGCAGCGGCAGCGGCTTGGGCGCCGGCTTAAGCGACGCCAGAACCAACGGTAGCGACGGCGGCTATGGCGGCGGCTACGGCGGCAATGGCAGCCGCGAGGGTCGCTTGGGCAAGAACGGGTTCGGTGCCGGTTTCGGCAACTTCACCCGCAACGACGGCGCAGGTATGGGAGGTGCTATTTTTATCCGTAGTGGCACCCTCACCCTCAATTCCGTCAATCTGAATAACAACGTAGCTCAAGGTGGGACTCTGGACATTGGCGTTAATGATCCGGCTAAAGGCTTTGGAGGGGCATTGTTCATCATGAAGTCCACTACCAATACCAACGGCAACAACCAAGGGATGCCCAACACTTTGCCTACTGTTGTCTCTGAGGGGACGGAGCCAACTTACTCAGGTAATTCTGACAGCGATGATGATAATAACGATAATAGTGATAATAGCGACAACGTATTTGGCACCATTAACACTGTGGCTGACCCCAACGCCAGTAATCAGCTATTCACTGGCACCAGCAGCAGCGAAGTCCTTGATAAGGGTGCTGGCGACGACACCCTAAACGGCGGTGGCGGCAATGACATCTTGCTTGGAGGTCAGGGCAACGACAGCCTAAACGGTGATGCTGGCAATGACATCCTCTACGGCTCCCTCGGCAATGATAATCTCAACGGTGGTGCAGGCAATGATACCCTGATTGGCGGTGCTGGGAGCGATCGCTTTACTTTCAATTCTGGAGAACGGTTCACCCAAGCTAACGCCGAACTAGTGGGACTAGATACCATCACCGATTTTGTGCGAGGTACTGACAAAATCGTTCTATCTAAAACCACTTTCACAGGGATTGGTAGTGCGGTTGGCAATGGATTCAGTCAAACTGGTGAGTTTCGAGTAGTCCAGAATACCAATGCCCTGAGCAACCTTCTTGGGAGTATCGGCCCAGTCAATATTGTTTACAACTTAGAGACCGGAGGCTTGAACTACATCTCTGACAATCCTTTGTCACTGAGGTTCACTCGATTTGCCACCATTCAAGGCAGCCCCGCACTGAATGCCAGCGATTTTCAGATTATCGCCTAACTAGGGCAAACTCATCTAATTAGGGACTTCCAAATAAAAAACATCCAATTTTTCTTGTGGGGTGGACATCTTGTCCGCCCATAGCCAAGGGCAAGATGTTCACACCACAAGTAGTAGTAATTTATTTGTTGGTAAAATGATACAACCGAAATTACACTTCATCTCTGGATTACCCCGTTCGGGTTCTACCTTACTCGGAGCTTTGCTGCGGCAAAATCCCCGATTTCACGCCAACATGAGCAGTCCTGTTGGGGGTCTGGTCAACAGTATGCTGGAAGCCATGAGTGCAGATAATGAGTTTTCAGTCTTTATTACACCAGAACAAAAACAAGCTCTAACTTTAACGATTTTTTCAACTTTCTATCAGCAGCAAGCAGATAAAGCAGTTATCTTCGATACCAATCGCCTTTGGTGTAGCAAATTGCCTTTAATCCACCAGCTATTTCCCGATGCGAAAGTGATTTGCTGCGTGCGGAATGTCGCTTGGATAATGGATAGTGTGGAACGACTAATCAGGAAAAATGCTTTTGATGTGTCGCGTTTATTCAATAATCCTGGTGAACGTTCTACCGTTTACACGCGCACCGAAGCTTTAAGTCAGTCGGGAAGGTTAGTCGGGTTTGCTTATAACGCTCTCAAAGAAGCTTTTTATAGCGAATATAGTGAATCTTTACTCTTGGTTGACTACGACATCTTAAGCCAAGCACCTGATAAAACCTTATCGCTGATTTATCAATTTCTGGGTGAAGAACCCTTTGAGCATGATTTTAGCAATGTGCAGTATGAAGCCAACGAATTCGATCGCCGACTGAATACAGAGGGACTGCATCACGTCCGCTCAAAAGTCGAGTTTCAACCTCGTGCAACCGTTTTACCCCCTGATTTATTCGCTCAATATGAGGGTTTATCTTTCTGGGAAACTCCCACCAGCAGTAGTCTAGCAAATGTGATTGTCGCCCAGCCAAAGATTCCCCTAGCGCCCCCGCTAGAGGTGGGAAATAAGGCAAACGGATCTAGTGTTTTTTCAAACGTGAGATGATTTTAACCCTTAGCGATCGCTAATAACTAAAGGTTCGATACTGTTGATTTTGTCGAAGTTTATGTAAATGCTCCACTTGCAGTTTGTGAATTCCGTGATGTAAAAGGACTTTATGCCACAATACGCTTGGGTTAAGAATAATCGTAGGTTGGGTTGAACGAACGCGAACAGCGTCCCGTAGGGAAGTGAAACCCAACAAAGCCCGATAAATGTTGGGTTTCGTTCCTCAAACGCCACTTGCTTCTCCCAAGGGGAGACGCTGCGCGAACAAGTCGGGAAACCGCAAGGGCGCAGTGGCTCCCCAACCTACGCAGTTTAAGGTTTTTGGCTTTAACCCAAGCGTATTGCTTTATGCCAAGCTCTAATATATGAAAAAATTTTAATTATTAAAAATTGATAATTTATAATCTAAGCTGAAACTCTAATTAATCTTCGCGGCAACAACCCTACTCAAAAGTGGATACATCTCGCAGCAAACTAGGAATTTCCCCTTGAGATAAAGGAAACTCCAGCAAGGTTTCTCTAATACCCAAATAGCCAGATTCAGCAAACGACAAAAGCATTCGTGAAAGCGCTAGCCAAACTTCCGGTTCGTATTCCCAATCACGATAACGCGAAGCTTGACCAGCAATTGAACGTAGCGCCCAGAAATAAGAGTTCCGCACTACTGAACCACCCTTCTTAAACTCTGGTAAATCTTCGTGGTGGATTAAAAGGACTTTATTTTCAATTCTGGCTCTCATAGCAATTTTAGATTTCGGATTAAAAATAAATTTTAAATAGGGTGCGTTACAATCCGTTTCAGTTAAGGTTTTTTGATTGATTATTGTAGAGACGGCGATTCATCGCGTCTCTTGCCTTAACCGTAGGGTTCGTTACGACTTTAACCTAAAGCACCATGTTGTATTATCGCGGTACCTCGTCTTTACCAAAAAGCTCCTCTTTATCTCTGTGTTCTCTGCGCCTCTGTAGTTCAATAAATAACTTTTAAACCGCAGAGTCACAGAGAACGCAGAGATTTTAACACCTAAAAACTGGCGTTTAAACCCACACGAAAAGTGAATCCAGGGCTATATATGCGATTAACTCGCTCATATTGCTCACCGAGGAGATTTTCTAAGTAAACTGTCAATCCTACATTGCTAGTTAAAGGTACACGACCGCTCAAATCTAAATTTACGAAAGATGGCGAAAAATCTGTAATCGTGTCACCAGGGTTTGTAAAGAAGGCTCTGCGAGTGCCACTATTGTAAGTAACATACAAATTAGCCTGCCAACCTGAATTTTCATAACCCACGCCAGTTTGCAGCACAGAGTAGGGAATCAAACCTAACTGTAAACCTCTCTCTGAGCCTGTTTTTATTTCAGCATCTGTATAAGTGTAGTTGAGGAAAGTTGACCAGCCAGCCGCAATTCTTAATTGCAATGCAACCTCTAAACCATTGGTATCAACTAGTCCAATGTTTTCCCATCTGCCGGCGATTACTCCCAAGCGATCGCTTATACTACTACCAAAGTAGGTAAATTGCCCAATCAGATTTTGAGAAAAATTGACATCTACTCCCGCACTCCAAGTAGAGCCAGTTTCCGGTCTTAAATCAGGATTAGGTTCCCAACCATGAACTGTATCATAAACATACAACTGATCTAACCCCGGATTGCGCTGTCCCCCTGCCCAACTTCCCCGCACTGCTACTATTGGTGTGACGGCATAACGTAACCCAACACTAGGGTTGAGATAATTTCCAAACTGACTGTCAAAGCTTTGCCTTAGCCCTAAATCTATCAGAAAATTATCGCTAATATTCCAAGTATTGACAGCAAACAAAGCTGTATTGAATAAACTCCGATCTTCAGTTTCGTTATTGGCAATTCTAGTAGGATTTGTACTCAAAACATCACCGATTAAGTCGGTGTTTTTCAAATCTAATCCCCAGCGCAATTTATTATTGGAAGTAACTTTCCACTCATGATCTACTCTGGCTGTAAGTTGTTGTGTATCTAAAGCTCCTGTACGGTAAAATGCTCCTGTAGGGCCATAAGTGCTGAAATAATCTCGGTTATAACCAATTGAGGTTGTCAGGTTAGAGCTTTCGCCATTACCTAATCGAGTTTTCCAAGATAAGCCAACGTTTAAACCATCGTGGTCTAATCTATCCCTTTGCAGAGGAAAACCAAAATAAATTAAGCCGCGACGACTGCTGAGTGCAGTAACATCTAAATTCAATGAATTTTTTTTATCTAAATCTACTCCAATGCTACCAAAATAGGTACTTGTAGCTGTGTCTGCATTCGATAAAAAGCCCTGCTCATCACGATTTGCAGCACCTACAGGGACGCGGTAACGGTTATCTATAAAGAATCTTTCAAAGCTAAAATTATACTTAACTTTATCAGATGAACCACCATAAGTCACTTGCTGATTATTTAAACTCAACGAGCCAAATTCTGCACTAGCGCTCAATTTAGGTTTGCCATAACCTTCCTTGGTAATGATATTTACCACTCCCCCAAAGGCTGAGGAACCATACAATGCGGAGGCTGTGCCGCTATATAATTCTACTCGTTCAATCGACTCTACCGGAATGCTATTTAAATCAGTTCCACCATGATAAGTGTTGACATTATTGTTAATTGGTCTACCATTAATCAAAAATACAGACTGATTAATTGAGGCTCCCCGGTAATATGTACCTGTGTGAATATCTGCCCCATGCCCTACATCATTGATCGCAAAGCCAGGCATTCTTTTCAAAATATCAGCTAAACTTGTAGCGCCCTGCTTTTGAATTTCTTCTTTATCAATTACGTAAGTTGGGGTAGATTGAGGTAAGTTGTCTGGTTCTGCGATCGCTTCTATAGTAATGTCTGTATCATCTGGCTCTGTTTCTGGCTGAGTTTCTGGATTAACTTCACTCGGTGCAGATTGTTGAGTTAATAATTCGGCATTAGTAGCGGGTAGCTCAATTTCACTCAAACTCGGAATATCTGAAATGACTTCGGTTGATTTATCAGTATTTCTCTGCTTAATTTCACTCTCAGCAGCAAAGCCAGGAAAGGCTATCAGTAAACTCGGTAAAGCAACTGTTAGCAACAAAAAATCCTTTTTCACGTTCTCTTTCACACCAAGTAAAAACAGTCACCACTTAGCATTGTTGCTATAATAGTAAAATTGTGTCAAAAGACACGCTGTCATATTTCCACAGTTCAGCTTAGACAGCAGGGTGAGAAGTTGATGCAACAGTGAGGGTTTAACACCCGCGTTGGTGTTCGCGTAGCGTCTCGGCATCGCTTACTGAACGGATTGCACAGGGTGTTACAGACATAGCAGTTTTCCTCCAGTCTCTTTCCCTACGCTTCAATTTATCAGACTTAAGGAATAGATATTTATATTACTAATGATAGAGAAAATAATATTATTTAATAAGCTAGATTATAACGTTAGTGATTTTAACGAATTATTAGTAACTTTAAGTTTCAACTAATTATTATTAATTATTCAAAAAAATCTAAGTTGATTATTTACCGAAAAACTAATTATTGAATATTTACTTATGTATGTAACTTTATGGCCAGGGAATGTATATCCTTTAGGTGCGACTTGGGATGGGAAAGGGACGAACTTTGCTTTATTTTCGGAAAATGCAACAGGGGTAGAGCTTTGTTTATTTGATAATAATGACGAAGAAATTCGCGTGCCTTTGACAGAAAAAAACAATTTTGTGTGGCATGGCTACTTACCAGGAGTTGGCCCAGGTCAAAAGTATGGATTTAGAGTACATGGGCCATGGGCACCGGAGGTAGGTCATCGATTTAATCCAAACAAACTATTGATTGATCCCTACACCAAGGCAATTGACGGTGAATTTAGTAACGATCCAGCTGTCTTTGGCTACTCTTTAGATGCTCCAGAAAAAGACTTAGTTTTTTCTGAAATAGATGATGCCAAAATAATGCCAAAGTGTGTTGTGGTTGATCAATCTTTTGATTGGGAAGATGATAAACGGCTTAATACACCTTGGCATACAACTGTTATTTATGAAACTCATGTCAAAGGTTTTACCAAACTACATCCAGGTATTCCAGAAGAGTTACGTGGCACTTATGCAGGGTTAGCGCATCCGGCTGCAATTCAACACTTACAGCAATTAGGAATTACAGCAGTTGAGTTGATGCCAGTACATCACTTTCTATCTCATCCAGGACATTTAGAAGATAAAGGATTAAGGAATTACTGGGGTTACGATTCCATCAACTATTTTGCCCCCTATTCTAGTTACAGTGCTAGTGGGACTGGGGGACAACAAGTCACTGAATTTAAGCAAATGGTTAAAGCATTACATTTTGCTGGAATTGAAGTGATTTTAGATGTAGTCTACAACCACACTGGCGAAGGAAATCATTTCGGGCCAACGCTATCTTTGCGAGGTATTGATAATTCTGTATATTACCGTTTGGTAAAGGATGATCCTCGCTACTACATGGATTTTACAGGCTGTGGTAACTCTCTGAATGTGCGTCATGCTCAAGTTCTGAAGTTAATTATGGATAGCCTGCGCTATTGGGTAACGGAAATGCATGTAGATGGCTTCCGATTTGATTTGGCCTCGGCGCTAGCACGGGAATTATATGAGGTAGATAACCTATCAGCCTTTTTTGATATTATTCATCAAGACCCAATCTTAGCAGATGTGAAGCTTATTGCTGAACCTTGGGACTTAGGAGAAGGCGGCTATCAAGTTGGGAATTTTCCACTGCGTTGGTCTGAATGGAATGGAAGATATCGGGATACAGTACGAGATTTTTGGCGTGGTGTAGATGATAGTTTAGGACAATTTGCTTACTGTTTTACCGGTAGCCCTGACCTATATCAAACTAACGGGCGCAACCCCAATGCAAGTATTAATTTCATAACTGCTCATGATGGTTTTACATTAAATGATTTAGTCAGCTATAACGAAAAGCATAACGAAGCAAACGGGGAAGATAATAGAGATGGTGAAAGCCATAATAGATCCTGGAATTGTGGTGTAGAAGGCGAAACCGACGATCCAGAAGTAATGCGTTTGCGCGAACGGCAACGACGAAACTTTTTAGCAACCCTAATGCTATCTCAAGGTGTCCCAATGCTATTAGAGGGGGATGAAATTGGCTGTAGTCAACAGGGAAATAATAATGTCTACTGCCAAGATAATGAGATTTCCTGGCGGCATTGGGATTTGCATAAAGCGAACTCGGATTTATTAGACTTTACACGTGAACTAATTAATTTTCGCCATCAACATCCAGTATTCCGACGGCGTAAGTGGTTTCAAGGTCGCCCCATCCACGGTTTAGGCATTAATGATATTGCTTGGTTTAATTCTGATGGCAGTGGAATGACTGAGAAGCAGTGGCTAGTTAGTTATGCCAAAGTAATGGAGATTTTTTTGAATGGGCAGGGAATTGCTACTCCAGGGGATCGTGGTGAGCGGATTATTGATGAAAGTTTTCTGCTATTTTTTAACGCTCATTATGAGTTAATTGAGTTTGCTTTACCCAATGAATTTAAAGAAAAGGTATGGGAGATAGTAATTGACACTAATGAACCTCGCTTTTTAGATCGGGGAAAGTTAGTTTCAGGTTCTCAAAGTGTACCAGTTACAGATCGATCTTTGATGGTATTACGCCTGATCAGTTAGCAGTGTGAGGAGAAAAAATACCACTCGAACTTCCCCCTTAGAGGATGTTTTAAAAGTCCTCTGGTCGGTAGAAAAACCTTTTAGATCCCCCTAAACCCCCCTTAAAAAGGGGGACTTTGATTTTGTACAAGAAACTCTAGTTCTATTTATGGATGAGATAAAATGGTTAATCCTTTTTATCAATGACCTAATTTTACTGGCTAAGGCGGAGCATCTAATTTTTTGCAGTTAAAAGGTAAACGTTGTCCGAATCGTACCAACATAAATTTTGTCGTTACTATTATTATTTTCAGGATTCGTGATGACAAATAAACCCGGAGTTATCGCTACATTATCTGTGATTTGCAGGTGGTAAAAAGCTTCTAAATGTAAAGATGTATCCTCATCTTCAAAGGTATCACCGAAACTATTATCAGTTACTTTAGGCGGTTGACCTACCACAAATCCGGCAAAGCTATCTTCTTGCCCAATATCTTTGATTGATAGTAGTAACGCCCATGTGGAGATAAAAGCATTTGGGGTTGCTGTTAAATCTTCTGCTGTCGCATGAATAAAACCAACTCGGCCCCCAAGGGTGATACTTGGGTTAAGTTGCCAAGCGGCTTCTGCACCAAAGGAATTCGCAGTAATGGCATCTGCCTGATTATTAAAGGGATTGTTGGTTAATTCGCTGCCGGTTCCGGTATTCACATTATTGTAAGAGTAGATATAGGTAACGCTAAGTGCTGTTGTTTTGGTGGGTTCAAGGGTGATTTGAGCGATCGCACCATGAGGACTAGCAAAAATTCCCCTCTCTGGATTAGCTGCATCGCTGGTGACGTATGCCAATGACAGATTCAGAGAGTCATTTAAATTATGAGAAATACCGATACCTGCACCGCCACCTTGTCGTCGAATTGGATTTTCTCGTCCAAATGTAGAAATCGATCCGTCTCCACTACCGCTAAAAAGAGGATTGACACTAGGAACAAAAT
Source organism: Nostoc sp. CALU 1950 (assembly GCF_051172895.1). Taxonomy (NCBI): domain Bacteria; kingdom Bacillati; phylum Cyanobacteriota; class Cyanophyceae; order Nostocales; family Nostocaceae; genus Nostoc; species Nostoc sp. CALU 1950. The sequence continues at coordinate 14,855 of NZ_JBDNJQ010000067.1, forward strand.
CGCCTAATCCTCCTCCCAAAGCGTACAAGGTTATGCGAGTTTGCTTACCTAGTGGAAATTTATAATCTATCTCATCTACTTCCATCTCATTGTCATCGTCGCCATCAAATCCCAAATTGGCCATTTTAGTTCCAGTAAAATCTGCCAATTCTGGCGTATTGCGTCCTTGCAAGCGTATTTGTAAGTTGTCTTTGCCGGTAAAACTTGTCTCTAAGCTAAGACGGACGCGATCGCTCAACACTAAATTATCATTGATTTGCTTGGTTCTACTGTTGGCTTTTTTCCCACCAGCAACTCCAGTCATTGCAAAGATAATCTCTCCCTCTAACTCAACTTGGGGTGAAAACTGTTGTGCTTGCAATGCATTCACTTTGTTTTCTAATAAATCGATGCGATTTGTAAAAGTTGCTAATTCTGCCGAAAACTCTGCTTGTAATTTTTGAATAGTAGTTAAAGTTTTTCGATTTATTTTACCATTAGTGATTAACTCATTTATGTGTGTTACGCAAATATTTAATTTAGTAGCAAATTGATATCTATTCAGAGTTTGATTGTCAGGATTAGTGTGACTAACGCAATCATATTGCTCAATCAATGCTTGTAGTGTTTTAAATTCCCAACTATCAACACTAATATCCGACAACTGAGAAACTGATGTAATTTTATTTAATTGATTATTTTCTATTAATGCGGGTTTAGTAGTTGCATTAGCTTTATTGATGCTGCTCAAGATAAGGGAAATGATTAAACTAATCAAGTAAATTTTCTGCAAAAAAATCAAACCCATCAATACTATCTCCTGAAAATACTACCAGTTCGCAAAAATAGGGTGACAGATATAGCGATTCTCGTTTGTATGTAATAGACTTTGACCTCTCTCCAAGCCTCTCTCCTAAAAGGAGAGAGGCTTTGAATCTTACTCCCCTTTCCTTGTAGGGAAGGGGCTGGGGGTTAGGTCTGTATTGGTCTTTCAAGACGCAATAAATTGCGTCTCTACATGAGGGTTTTGGGGTTACTGTATTGCACTTAACTCAGAAACCCTATAATTACGAATTACGAATTACGAATTATCCCAAGTCGCTGTTCGCACAGATTTAATAGTGCTTCTGTAAAAGGACGACGTTCTGCAAATTGGGTGCTGATATGAATATGTCGAACTAAAGTTAGGGTTGTATAGGATTGAATTGCAGTGAGGAATTTATCGCTTGTAAGCTGAATAAATCTTTCAGTTAAAACATTTTCATACTCTTGTAATACTTGGGAATTACCAAAAATACGAAGGCTGTATTCTTGAATATGACCAATGAAGTTACCGATATCAAGCGCCGGATTACCTTCACAATATAAATCTAGGTCGATGAGATACAACCGAGAATTATTAATAATCACTTGGTCAGGATAAAAATCACGATGGATACCACAGTGTTTTATTTCTAGAGTGTTTTCTCCTAAATGATTACTTGCTTCTAATACTCTCTCTAAGCGTTCTTGCCATTGTGGATATTGTTGCGTAACTAATGGAATCCGCTCATGCAAAATTCTTAGTTCATCTGACATGGTATGAGAACGGCGAGGAGGAATATTCGCTTGGTGCAATTTATGGGCAGCTTCAGCAATTAGTTTTGCGGGTAAAATACTGTTAGTTTGTGATAAAAATTGAGTAGCAATAACCCCTTCAACCTTACGCTGTAACCACATTTGCCATTCAGGAATTACCCCAACAGGTTCAGGTACAGAAATTCCATCAGGACTATGATCACCAAATCCCGCAAACCATAGAGATTTCTGTAATTCATAACTATGAAAATCCGTTCCCTTAGCCCTAAACTTACCAATGAGCGTAATTATTTGTCCATCATCATTAATCAATTCATATTCAATCAAACAACGCCGCCCCAACTTATGACGAATAACTTGGACTTTCTGCACACGACAATTTGCAGCGATCGCTAAACACCGCCCAAAACACTCTTCCACCCGCAACCGATCAACCGCATCCGCCAAAAAAGGCATCTTCCCATCACTAAAGTCCATACTCTGCGTACCTCTGCGCTTACCTCAGCGTCCCTCTGCGTTAAAAAACTCCCCTCTAAACCCTCAAAGAACCCTGCACTTGATACAAAGCCGCATAACGCCCATTCTGTTGCATCAATTCCAGATGAGTACCTTGTTCCACCACCTGCCCATTTTCCAGATAAAGAATCATATCTGCGCGAGTTGCCAGATAAAGATCGTGAGTAATTAAAAAAGTAGTGCGATTTTCCGACAACTGTTGCAGCGCATCAATCACAGCCTTCTCATTACCCTTATCTAACCCCGTAGTCGGTTCATCTAAAATCAGGATAGGAGCTTGACGGATAGCAGCACGAGCGATCGCAATTCTTTGGCGTTGTCCCCCAGAAAGCGTTGCGCCTCTTTCCCCTACAAGGGTGTCGTATCCTTGCGGTAAAGCTTGGATAAAATCATGAGCATTAGCTAAACGAGTCGCATCTTCGATTTCGGCATCAGACACCCCGGCAATCCCGTAGGCAATGTTTTCTCGAATACTAGCAGCGAATAAGAGACTATCTTGCAAAACTACACTAATTTGTGGACGTAATGATGCCAATGTATATTCTCGAATATCCCGCCCATCAATCATTACGCGCCCTGCTGTTGGATCGTAAAGCCGTAATAATAAACTGACTAATGTAGACTTACCACCACCAGAAGTCCCAACGATCGCAACTTGTTGTCCCGGTTGAATGTTTAAGTTAATGTCTTGCAGTAGAACTTGTCCTGATTCGTAAGCAAAGTGAACGTGATCAAAACGCACTGCACCTCGGAAAATCGGCGCAGGGATTGCATCTGACAAATCATAGACATCGGGTTGCTGATTTAATACATCTAAAATGCGCTCACTAGAAGCCGCTGCTTTTGCCAGTCGTCCGGTGTACTTAGCGAAGTTCTGCACTGGCTTAAAGGCATTCTTTAGGTAGGTGAGAAATACCAGCACATCCCCAGGTGTTAACGCATCCCGCAGCGCTAGCCAAGAGCCATACCATAAAACGATCGCTGTTCCTAATGCAATCACAGCATCAACGGTACGTTCTAAGTGAGCCGCCAGCCGTTGAGTTTTGACGCTTTCTTTGAGACTACGCTGATTTTGTTGAGCAAATACTCGTGCAAAAGCGTCTTGCAAGGATAGGGCTTTCACTAATTTAATGGCAGCAATGGACTCAGCCGCCGTCGCCGCCACAGCACCTTCTTGGTGGCGTTGCTTTAATGAGGAATCTTTAATTCGCTGGCTGAGTCGGTTAGTAACTAGCCAAAATAACGGTAGTGTGAATAGTGAAAGTAGGGTCAGGCTAGGATTCATCCAAAACATCACCCCAATCATCCCAAATAGAGTCAGAATGCTGACTACTAGCGGTAATGCTGCCGTAATCATAATTTCTTGGAGACGGCTAGCATCGCTACTGACACGGATAATTAAATCACCGCTACGCGCTCTGGTGTGATATGCCAAAGATAAATTTTGGAGATGGCAATACAAATGATTACGCACTTTTGCCATGACTCGGCTACCAACTGTTGCTAATCCGACGGTACTCCAATAGGCAGCAAGGGCGCGTAAACCTGTAATAAGTAAGACGGCAACGGCTGAGAATGTCAGTAATGTTATCGGTTCTAAACTAGCAATGATCGGAATATTATTTATCTTGTCGCCACGCAGGAGAACATAATCAAAGACAAACTTGAGCGGCCAAGGTTCTAATACGCGTAGTCCGACATCTGCAATTAAAGCGATCGCAGAAATCAAAAGTAGTCCGAACTGTGGACGAATGTCAGGCCAGAAATAAACCAGGATTCCCCACAAACCAGGCACATTTTGAGCTTTTGGCATTTATCGTTTAACCTCCATCGGCAATGGAGATGCTATATGGAGAATTTTTTGAGCGATCGCATCCCAAGTATGATTTGCGATCACCGTTTGCCGCGCCGCCTGTCCTAAAGTATGACGGAGAGTAGGCGATCGCCACAATTTTTCTAAAGCCTCTGCTAAAGCGATCGCATCACCTGGAGGACAAAGAATACCATTCACCTCTGTATCAATTAAGTCTGCCAATTGCCCAATCTGACTCACGACTACAGGCAAACCAGCCGCCATATATTCATATACTTTCAATGGTGAGAAGTAAAAATCGGATTGCGCGGCGTAGGGTGCAACGGCGACATCCATTGCTGCTAATAATTGAGGAACTTCATCAGGATTCACCGCACCTGTAAATTGAGTATGAGCATCTAATCCCCGTGCAGCTAATTCCATTTGCAGATTTTCCCGTTCCGGCCCATCGCCAACAATTAAAAGTTTGGCATTGGGAACACGTTGATACAGTAAACTAAAAGCTTCTGTGAGAATTGGCAATCCATGCCACGGTTTCAAGGTACCGACAAATCCCACTGTAAAGGTTTCTGGTTGAGTTGTAGGACGAAGGGTAGAAAAGCGGTGAGGATTGACACCATTAGGAATGACATGAACTTTGCTACCGTCCACATAATTCATTAAGTAAGTTTTCACTGCATCTGAAACAGCAATCAGTGCTGTAGCAGCTGAAAACACCCGATTTGCGACTTCTTCTGCACTTTGACGATCAATCAAACCCCGATGCTGTGCTTGTTCTGTAATCAGAGGCGAATTTACCTCCAACAAACCCGGAATTCCCATAGCTTGGGCATATTCCATCGCGCTATAACTCCAAAGAGAATAACGCTCATAAATGAAGTCAAAGGGGCCAAATCTTTCCAAATTTAAACGTAAATCAGGATTGATCGCTAAAGCAACTTGCTCTCGCACCGCCCGTTCTAATTTGGGGATAACTGGGAGTTGATGAACAACAACATTAGCTAAATCTGCGGGTAATTCTCCCCCAATCCGAGTAGCAAACAATGTGACTTGGCTACCTTGCTTTTGCAACGCTCGAATCACCTCTTGGACATGAATCGAGCATCCTTTTTGACCAAATACAGGTATACCCGGATCAGCACAAATGTATGCAATTCGCATTTTCACACCTCCTTTACGCTTTTGCGCCTACTTTGCGAGTTCCGCTTGCGGTATGCGTGAGAAATAATTTCCGTAAAATTGCAGTATTACGATGAATATCAAACTCAGACTCAATTAATTGCCTAGCCTGGGTTGACAATTTAACCCGCAAAGCTGAATTAGTCAGAAATTGCCCAAGTGCGATCGCTAATTTATCGGCATCATGTTGTGGCACAATTAACCCAGTCTCGCCATCACGCACCAATTCAGGAATACCCGTTACATCAGTACTTACACAGGGCGTTCCCAAAGCCATAGCTTCCAGTAAAACTGTTGGTAGTCCATCCCGATTACCATCTTTGCCAATAACATAAGGTGCAGCAAACACAGCAGCTTTCTGTACTAATTGAAACACCTCATTTTGTGGACGCGGGCCGACAATTTCCACAATAGATTGCAGTTCTAAATCTATAATTTGCTGACGCAAGGTCAATTCTAAAGAACCAGTACCGACAATTTGACACTGAAACTGATAATTTCTCTGCTTGAGAATGGCACAAGCATCAATCAAAACAGATAGCCCTTTCTTCTCGATTAACCGCCCGACTGAGATAATTAATGGTGGACGTTCAGCCGGAGAAGAATATTGTAATTGTCGCAAATCTAAACCGTTGTAAATGCGCTGAACTTGCTTTGCAGCTAAGTTATATGTGTTGTGCAGATATCTGAGATTATAGTCACTGACAGTTACAACACTAGCCGCATCCTGTAGCTTACGTTGCATATCTTCAAATTCCACGCTTTCATGAAATATGTCTTTAGCATGAGCCGTAAAAGTATAGGGAATGCCTGTAAAGTGAGATGCTAGCCGAGCGACACTAGTAGCCACAGTCCCAAAATGAGCGTGTAAATGAGTAATGCCTTTGACTCGCGCTTCTCGCGCTAACCATGCGGCTTGGTAGACAGTGCTAGCTTGTTCACCTTGAGCGAAAGCCAGTTTTGGCCAAAAGTCAGGGATAACTTTACTTGCTTCTTGTAACTCTGCCCAAAAATAGCTAGCGGCTGTAGGTGCGAGACTATTGAGTGATTCACTAACCCGCCCTTGAATTGGCCTGCGGATATAACTTACAGGCGCACGCACTTGGGAAATAATATTTTGAAAGTGAGTGTCACATAGTGGCCGTAAGGCGAAAATTTCTATATCTAAGCCAGCCGCTTCGTGAGCCAAAATTTCATTGACGACAAAGGTTTCAGAATAGCGAGGATAACGTTTGAGGACATAACCAATACGGATTGACATAATTCGTAGTTCGTAGTTAGTAATTCGTAATTAATGAGGTGAGATTTTTGCCTTTGACAAATGACCAATGACTAATGACTAATGACCAATGACTAATGACAAATATTCATTAACGAATTGGGGAATGCGGGTAAGTCCTTTGAGATCGACGAAATTACGGACTTGTGATGGCTCTACCTCAAGCGTTAGCCAGTTCGTTAATGCAGCAGGTGTCAGTTGATGTGGGTGCAGTACATCGATTAAGCCAAGTGCTTGTAATCGTTTAGCACGGATTGATTGTTCTTGTCGGGGTTTGATGCGGGGTAAAATTAGCGATCGCTTTGCAAATGACAACAATTCACAAGTTGTGTTGTAACCACCCATTGCAATCACACGTTCGGCTTGATTTAGTAACAGCGTCGGCTCGGCTAAATATTCCAACACACGCAGATTGTCACGTTGCGCTGCATAGTTCTGGAGTTTTTGCCGGACTTCTCGCGGCATAAACGGGCCTGTCAAGATGATACCGTTCATCTCTGGTGGTAGTTCAGCGTGAGCAAATGTCTCTGCTAACTGCGCTCCGTCTTGTCCGCCTCCCACTAAGCACAATACCAATCGTTCAGATGGCAAATTGAGCGATTTAAATGCTTGAACGCTGTCTAAATCCAGATATTTCAGGCGGCTGCGTTGGTCAAGATAGCCCGTGTAGCGGAATTTGGCAACAGTTTTTGGCTGGAAGTGATACTCTTTTGCTAGGTCATAGATGTTGCGATCGCCATACACCCAAACCTGATCGTAGTAAGTTTGAATCGCCTCTTCATTAGCTGCTCGCTTCCAATCTCGACGCACAGAAGCGGGTTCATCTAAGATATCTCGTAAACCTAAAATGCAGTGTGTTTTTCCTTGAGTACGCAAGTAATTTAGGGTTGGATCTAGCTCTCTGACCGCTCCTCGCGGTACATTATCCACAATGAAAATATCAGGTTTAAATGTTTTGATGGTGGTAAGAATAACTTGCGATCGCAGTGTAATAATTTCCTGCAATGATAGATCCAATCTTCTGGCGTGATATTGCCCATCAATGCTTTTATGCAAAGCCGGGAGCGTCAAACAGTCTACCCCTGGAGGTGTTGGTACATTGCTGGCATCTTGAATGCCACTAATCATTAAAACATCAGTTTTTAGGGGTGAACATCCTAAAGTTTGAGCAATCAACAAATTACGGCGTTTATGTCCTAGCCCCATTGTGTCGTGGGAATATAAAGCAATACGCCACTTCCGAGTATTGCTAGATAAACTACTATCCTCTGAAGACCCGATACTACCCGATGTTCTTATAATTTCTCCAGAGTGGGGTAACAAGTTGTTCATTTGCACTCCTGACTAATTTTTCCCACAGTATCTAATCCCCTTTTTATCTAGCAATCTGAAATAATTCATTGAGAACACATAGTTCTATACCCAGAGCTAAAGTTTTCATTGATACTGATTTTCTTCCACCCTCTACCTTTCTTTGTTAAAAATTTTGTGTGTCGCTTAACTTGAACTTAACGTAAGTTTAACCAGGGTTTTATGAGAAGACAATGAAGGTTACATGAGAACTTTCTCATGTAACCTTCATCAGATATCAAATATTGCCTATTCGCTTTCAAAAACTATTTTTACTCGTAACTCTAATTAAAAAACGCAGACCTTCATTGACTGCTTCCGAATTGGGAAACATTTTTGCAACATCAGGTTCTAAAAAAACTGTCAATTTTTCAATATTATTAAAATTGTCTTCACAAACTATCACACTATTGTTCGTCAAGCCATGATTTGATTGAGTTTTATTCTGTATTATGCTTGTTTGGGAAGATACAGCATTTAATTTATTAACTAGTGATTCCCAACTACTAACTTTCAAGTTAAAATGAGCTTTTGCATTTCGTAATGTTTTAAACTGTTGCTTCAGAATATCAACAGTATAAGTATGCTTCTGAGATACCTCTTTCTCTGCATTCAGGTCTGACTCAACCATATCAACTACTTCATTAATAAGTCGGTCATGATTTTCGGCAATTTGAGCAGCAGCCCCTAAAATCCGAGAAGTTGCTTTTATCTGTACATCAGTCTCTTGTTTAAGGCGATCGGCAATACTGCGAATTTGATCTCCCAGCCCGACTTTACCTTGTTTTTGTGTAGCTGGAAGTGATTTTTTGTTCATGAGTATACTTGTTTATTCAGAAAGTATGTCTTTAATTGCCAACCAGATGCGTTTAAATTTTTGTACTAAACCTATAGGATTGTTAGTTGTTTCTTCTTCTACCGAATCAACTAGAGATTGAATCCGATCCATACGCTCTGCTACAACGTAAAGACTGTTTACTGCTTCATCCTTACTTTCTAAAGATTCACGCAATAGCACAACCATCTGGGAAATTTCCCGTTTTAATCGTTCATTCTCGGCTTTGCGGCGAGTTTCCCATCCCTTAATACTAGCTTTGGAACGACGCTCATATTTGAGTTCTGCTTTAGTCTCATTGTATAAACTCAAATACATTTCTCGTTCAGAGTTTACTGCTTCATATTTAGTAATAAATTCAGTCGCTCTCGCTTTTTCTTCATTGTAGAGGCAGAGCGTTTGTTGATGACTTTTTTGCTCATCAATATAAAAGTTATAATTTTGAGTTACTCGCTCTTTTAGCTCATTAGCTTCGAGTTGGCAAGTTTGGATCTCTCGTTGGTGAACATGAACTAGCTGCGATATTTTCGCTTTTTCTTCTTTATAAAGGCAGAGCGTCTTTTGATAATTTTCTTGTTCATCAATATAAAAGCGATAATTTTGAGTGACTTGCTCTTTTAGCTCATTCGTTTCGATTTGGTAAGTTTGAATTTCTTGCTGAACATGAACCAGTTGGGATGCAGCTTCCTCATTTTCTTTCGCACGTTGTTGCCATTTATCGCGTTCAGATGCAGCTTCCTCAAGGTTGAGGCGAACAGTCATTAATGAAAGTTTAAGCTCATGATAAGGAGTTGGTTCTTTCTGCTTTGAGCGAGGATTATTAACAGCGTTATCATAATTAGAATCTCTGCGATCGCCTCTCCTCATTGCCATAATTTAAGTTCCTATGTAAGTATAAATATTTAAATATAAGTATTCAGTTTAGCCGAGATGAACTTATTGAAGTGTGATCTTGGTTCTACTGGTAATATGATCTCAATCTGGATTGGATTGTAGATTATACTGCTTTAGGCGGTAGGCGATTTATTGGCAACCCTAAACAACCAACTGTCTCGCTTTACACCTTGATTGAGGGAGAATATCAAGTCAGCCAGTTTCAAGATAACGATGCCTGCGGCGGTAAACAACGCATTATCTCACCTCTTTTCCCCGAATTAAACTTAACCGCCGAACAGATTTTTCAAGCTGGTGGATACCCTGTATAGCCTTGCAGTGCTAGAAAAGAGCGATTTCCGTTACAGACGAAATTTGTTGTCGCAGATTCTTCAGCAAATCTAGAGTCTTTTCGTAGGCAACTTTCTTTCCTTGATGTTCGTAGTACTCAGATGCTTTTTGCAGATCAGCGATCGCAGCTAAATGATATCCTAAGCGATAATGAGCTACTCCCCGATTAACGTAAGCCTGGGCATTACTGGGGTTCAGTCTGATAACTTGGGAAAAATCACGCACTGCACCAAAGTCATCTCCGTTTCGTCCGCAAGCACAAGCCCGGTTAAAGTACGCTCTATAATCGTTAGCATTGAGACGAATTGCTAGATTAAAGTCGAGCATCGCAGCTTGGGTATCTTGCAAGACAAAATGCGCTAAACCTCGGTCATTATAGATATCTGCAAGCAGTAAGGTAGTAATTCGGGGAATTTGAGTTAAAGCTAAATTAAAGTCAAGAATTGCCTCCGAGTCTTTCCCATCACCAGCACGGGCTAGCCCTCGGTTGTAGTAAGCTCGAAAATCGTAGGGTTTAAGTGCAACGGCTCGATTATAATCAACGATGGCACCGGGATAATCCCCTTGTCTGTAGAGTGCCAAACCCCGGTTCAGATAAGCCTCAGAGTTATCTGGTGCAAAATTTATGGCTTGAGTACAATCTGCGATCGCTTGATGGTAATCTTGTAGCTGGAGATAAGCAAGACAGCGATCGCTATAAGCCACAGCAAAATCTTTCTCAAGTTCAATCGCCTGGTTGAAATTCTTTATTGCTTCCTGATAATCACCACGCCGCATCTTATCTACACCCAACTCCAAGAAATCACCCGCTGTAATTTGGGTAATTAAAATGGGTGAAGAATGTGCAGGTAAAGTTAAAAAAGCGAGAGGGAAAGCAACAATTACACTAATCAATAGTCGCCAAAAATTACTCATAATACCAAATTAGGATAAGTAATATTACTTGATATTTTGGGAACAATCTTTTTGCAAAGACTCGTAATCCAAAATTGGTATAAGCATCCCATTTGATAATTCCGGCAGTAGCAAAATTAGCGGGACAAAAAGCCCCGCTAATTATTAATTCTTGAAGTTATACCAATTTGAAAAAAGAATGCGACAAATAGACCATTTGTAGAGACGCGATTCATCGCGTCTTTACCCAAGGATGTGTTGCAATCATTAATTTAATTGGTATTAGATTTTAGTCTACTTCCAGCCACTATCTGCTTGTGAAAGCACATAAGCAGTTACATCTTCAATCTGGTTAGCTTTCAAACGACTGCCGAAAGCAGGCATGGCATTTTTACCTTTTGTAACTTGGGCGATAATCGCCTCTGCTGAGTACATACCATACTTTTCTAAAGCGTCCTTCTTCAGGTTCTTCGGAGCTTGAACCAGATTTTTACCTCCTGCGTGACAAGAGGCACAATTGGCACTAAATACTTTAGCTCCACTAACAGCATCTCCTGCCAAAGCTGGACTACTGAAGGCAAAGGTGAAGATTGCTATGCCTAACAGCATCACTGTAATCATTTTTTTCATTTCGTGTTCTCTCTGCAATAACGGCTTATTCGGTGCAATATCCTCCATAATTGTCAGTTGAGCCGCTGCTATAGTCAAACGACAAGCTGTCAAACTTCGCTTGAAAGTTTTTGGATTTTTAATCTTCGAGGTTTTAGATTTAGGGTTATTAGCACGGAGCGATATCTAACGATAAGGTGCTTCTTTATTTGCAGAAGTATGAATTGATGCTGATAATTAAAATACAAACTTATGTAAGTTTGAATACTTTATAAACAATAAATAACAAAAATTTAAGGATGAAATATTAAAGATAAAAATTGTCCCGATTTATCCTTTATACTTCATCCTTTGTTTTTTATTTTACAGATCCCAACTGAGTAAGCGCATCTTCTGTGACGCGACAAATTCTCCAATCATCTAATATAGATGCTCCCATACTACGGTAAAATGCTTGGGCTGATTCGTTCCAATCCAAGACACTCCACTCTAACCGCCCACAATCACGTTCTACAGCTATCTGGGCTACTTTAGTCAAGAGAGCCTTACCAATACCTTGCCTACGATATTCTGGTAAAACAAATAAATCTTCCAGATAAATTCCTGGCTTAGTCAAAAATGTTGAATAATTATGAAAAAATAGGGCAAAACCAATAGCTTGATCCGCAGATTCTGCTAATATTGCCTCTACATACCTCCGTGAACCAAATAAATGCTCCTTAAGTGCCAGAGCATTGCCAGTGATAGCGTGAGATAATTTTTCATACTCAGCAAGCCCTTCAATTAATTTAAACAGTACGCTGCAATCAGCTGGTTCAGCACAACGCACAATCAAATTGCTACACGAAGTCATTAGTCTATAGTCCATAGTTCATAGTCCATAGTCTATAGGTAACTGTGCAATTTTTTTTGAGTAATGACTAAACGAAAGCCGAAAAAAGGTACAAAACGCCCAGTTTTTGCGAATTGCGAAGCTAATTAAGTCAGGTATTGTATCTCTATCTTCATCAATGTAATTAAATCAACCAACCTTTTAAGCGTTTGGCTATGTGAGGACGCCGCAATTTCCGCATGGCTTTGCTTTGAATTTGGCGCACCCGCTCACGAGAAAGATTGAACATATTGCCAACTTCTTCTAAGGTACAGGGTTCGCTGGTTGTCAAACCATAGCGTAGAGAAATCACATCTTTCTCCCGTGGAGTTAACACGTCACCCAAGACTTCCCAAATCTCCTGACGCATCATGTTTTCATTCATTTTTGCTTCTGGAGACAGGTTGTCTTCATCTTCTAGCAAATCCATCAATTCCGTGTCTTCTTCCTTTCCGACGCGGTGGTTGAGAGAAAGTGCTTGACGCCGTAGTTGTTGTAGTTGGCGTAGTTGCTGCACACTAATTTCCAAAGCTTCTGCCATTTCACCTTCGGTAGGATTACGACAGAGTTTTTGTTTGAGTTCTCGTTGTGCTTTTTTTAGCTTGTTAAGCTTTTCAACAATATGAATAGGTAGCCGAATTGTCCGCGCATCGTTAGCTATAGCCCTAGTAATCGCTTGTCTAATCCACCAATAGGCGTAAGTAGAGAACTTATATCCTTTATCGGGATCAAACTTTTCTGTAGCGCGATTTAAACCCATTGCTCCTTCCTGAATTAAATCCAGAAAAGGCACTCCCCGATTTAGATATCGCTTGGCAATAGATACTACTAATCTCAGGTTTGAGCGAATCATTTTGCGTTTCGCTACTCTACCTTGATACAAGCGACTTTCTAATTGCTTTTCCGTCATTTCTAGCTCGGAAGCTACTTCTAATTTGCTGGGTTCATGTTCCAGTTTTAACTGTAAAGCCGCTTGTATTTCTCTGAATTCTTCTAGAAATCTGACTCGTCGTGCTAACTCTACTTCTTCATCAGGTTTTAGGAGCGGATAACGCGCCATTTCCTTAAAAAACGCGCCGACAGCATCATCATGTTCGGTTTTATTGTATCCCGAAGGACGAGCTGCCGCCATCTCATCCCCCCCGTCGCGCTCCTCTGATTCCAGATTTTCTACTACAATCGGAGATTCTTCTTCTGCTACTGCATTTAAACTATCAAGTGACGGTTCTTCGATATCAGCAGCATTCTCCAATATTTCCATTTTTCCCAATTCAACAATATTCATAGTTTCCTTTAGGGATTGTTGCTTTGTTTGGTACATAATTTAGTTACAGCTACTCGTTTGAGGCTTGGTAGTTTTCCCTAATGGACAATGCACCCGTTTATATAGTGAAATACAGGCTGATGCTAATTTATCTACAGAGATTAGGAGACAAGAAGCAGGAGGCAGGAGGCAGGAATAACCAACCTTTAAAAGTCCGGGACTTAAGCTGTGAACGCTTTGTATCTCGCAGCACTTTCCACTCGATACAATTGTTCTTTTTAAACTGGGTTTTATACCCAGAGCTAAAGCTTTCATTCATAATTCTTTCCTCCTGCCTTATTCTCTATCCCTCCTGCCTTCTCTGATAAAATTGGCATCTACCTAGCATCTATGGTTACGGTTCTATACAACCTATAACGAGACTGGTCTTAGCACCCAACAAAACTTTGTTCTTAGGCTCCCAACAGATATATTCTTCATTTTTTTCCGAATTATCAAATATGTCAAACCCCCTCAAACTTTCTCAACCTTAACAAACATAAAAATCTCAGTTAACCATCCAATTTTCTTAAACTTTCATATATTTTTCTAAATATTTTTAATGTCTTAGGCGTTGGAAGTCACTGGATAAAACAAAAACTTGGTATTAGTGTTATGCATTCCCGATTTCAAGTTACCCAGATAATACAAATTACAATAATGGCAGCTTAATTTCGGGATGTTCTTATTTGTATAAAAGCATCTCATAAGCAGAAAGGGTTGAATATCTATCGATAGGCGGAAAAAGGCTACTCCCTATTTAGTAGATGAGTAACTGTTGCAGCAAGAGCCGACATGTTTTTATTTGTATAGTGGGTACCAAATATTTATTGCACGTCTAGTTGATACGAATTTGTCTAGTAGATTACATAAGAGGAAACTTATCAAGTATTATGAAGGATAACAGTATTGAAAAATACCATTTAAATTTAAGAAAGCAAAAAATTAGAGTTGACTTAGCTAGGTTAATTTAGACCAGGGATGTGAGGAAAATATCTAACTATAAAGTCAGAAACTATGTATATTAATGACGTAAATTTATCTCCTTTAGTGGTGTCTGAACCTAGAGAATCATACCAGTCAGGTGCAACTCTTAATCGGTGGGTTGAAGTACTGGTAGACTGTCCAGGAAGTACAGGACTATTTACTTATCGATTGCCAGCCCAGTTAGAAATCAAACCAGGGGATATTTTAAGCGTGCCGTTTGGGGCACAACAATTAGGAGCGATCGCGATTCGGTTACTGACACAACCAAATGTCGATTTACCACCAGAAAAAATCCGGGAAGTAGAAGATATAGTTAGCGTTGGGTTTTTCCCAAGTGCTTATTGGGAATTACTCAATCGAGTAGCTGCATATTACTATACGCCGTTGATTCAAGTAATCCGGGTTGCCCTACCGCCAGGGTTGCTGGGGCGATCGCAGCGGCGTATTCGCCTTGTGAGAGGCGAGGGGGCAGGGGGAAGTCGTTATTTACTGGCATCTCCTAATCCTTTGGCTTTTCTGACTCCAACTGCGCGGCAAGTTTGGGAACTTTTGCAAGGGCAGGCGGCGGGGGACTATAGTTTTGTCTATCTCCAACAAAAAGTCAAATCTGCTTATCGGGGAATTCGGGAGTTATTGCGATTTGGTTTAGTGGAAAGCTACTTAGAACCGCCACGACTGACTCGACCAAAGTTGCAAAAAGCAGTTACGCTCACAGGTACAATTGATCGAGATTTAACCACTCGCCAACGAGAAATTTTGGAAGTGCTGCGGCGGCGTGGTGGCGAGTTGTGGCTAAATGAATTCTTACAGATTTGTAAAACAACTACTCCTACCCTGAAAGGGCTGGAGGAAAAAGGCTACATCGTCATCGAAGAACGGGAAGTATTGCGAACAGAACAGGGGCCAGATTTAGTAGGCGATAGTGCTAAATCCTTAACTACTGCCCAAGCTAGCGCCTTAGAAACAATTCAGACATTAAATGGATTTGCTCAAGTTTTATTGCATGGGGTGACAGGTTCAGGAAAAACCGAAGTATATTTGCAAGCGATCGCACCTCTCCTCAACCAAGGCAAATCTGCCCTGGTTTTAGTCCCAGAAATTGGACTTACACCCCAGCTAACCGATCGTTTTCGCGCTCGTTTCGGAAATAAAGTCAGCGTCTATCACAGCGCCCTCTCAGACGGTGAACGTTACGACACTTGGCGGCTTATGCTCGCTGGAGAACCCCAAGTTGTGATTGGTACTCGTAGCGCCGTTTTTGCCCCTTTGCCCAACTTGGGTTTAATTATTTTAGATGAAGAACACGACAGCAGCTTTAAACAAGACTCCCCCATACCCACCTACCACGCCCGCACCGTCGCCCAATGGCGAGCCGAATTAGAAAATTGCCCCCTAGTGTTGGGTTCCGCAACGCCTTCGTTGGAAAGTTGGGTAAGCGTGAGGAGGCAGGAGAGTGGGGGGGCAGGGGAGGCAGGGGAGGCAGGGGAGGCAGGGGAGGCAGGAGGAGAATTCATAACTCCTAACTCCTCACTCCTCACTCAGCACTCAGCACTCAGCACTCAGCACTCATTCAGCACTCACTACTTAAGTTTGCCTGAGCGCATCAACTCCCGCCCTTTACCGCCGGTGGAAATAGTTGATATGCGGCAAGAATTGCAGCAGGGAAATCGTTCTATATTTAGTAGATCGCTGCAAGCAGCTTTGCAAGAGTTGCAAGAAAAAAAACAACAGGGAATTTTATTTATTCATCGCCGGGGACACAGTACTTTTGTCTCTTGCCGCAGTTGTGGATATGTTTTGGAATGTCCGCACTGTGATGTGTCGCTGGCGTATCACCACACCGAAGAAAAAGCGCCGGAATTATTGCGGTGTCATTACTGTAACTATGCGCGATCGCATCCTAAATTTTGCCCTGATTGTAGTTCCCCTTACCTGAAATTTTTCGGTAGCGGTACTCAACGAGTCACCCAGGAACTAGCGCGACAGTTCCCAGAGTTGCGCTTGATTCGTTTTGATAGCGATACCACCCGCAACAAAGGCTCACACCGGACTCTACTCACCAAGTTTGCCAACGGCGAAGCGGATTTATTAGTCGGTACGCAAATGCTTACCAAAGGTTTGGATTTACCACAGGTGACACTTGTGGGCGTTGTCGCCGCCGATGGATTGCTAAATTTATCAGATTATCGCGCCAGTGAACGAGCATTTCAAACCTTGACTCAAGTCGCTGGACGTGCTGGTAGAGGCGAAGATCCGGGTAGAGTAATTGTGCAGACTTATACTACAGAACATCAGGTAATTGCAGCAGTGCGATCGCACGATTATCAATCTTTCTCTGAAGCTGAATTAGAACAACGCCAAGCACTCAATTATCCGCCTTATGGGCGGTTAATTTTGTTGCGCTTAAGTAGTCTCGACCCGATTCAAGTGCAAAATACAGCGCAAATTATTGCCACAGCCTTGAGTACAGAAGAAGAATTCGAGATATTAGGCCCAGCACCAGCGAGTATTTTACGGGTAGCTAATCGTTATCGTTGGCAAATATTGATTAAATTTGACCCCGATGCCTTACCAAAGTTGCCAGATTGGGAAGAAGTGCGATCGCTTTGTCCTTCGTCTGTGAGTTTAACTATTGATGTAGACCCGATTAATATTATGTAACCCGCATTTCTCACAAGCTTGAGAGAAGGGGCAGAGGGGCAGAGGAGCAGAGGGGCAGAGGGGAAAGAACTTGTACAATAACTCTCCTCTGCTCCCCTGCTCAAGAGCACAAGCACAGGCTTTGAGCATCGGTGAGAAATCCGGGTGTAACTACATCGGTAAGGTGAGAGTGAACGCCGTTTGACCAGAAGGTTTTAAATCAAGGGTGAGATCGCCACCATCTGCGCGGGCAATTTCACGGGCTAGGCTTAGTCCAAATCCAGGCGATCGCAATCAACGCCCACCCAAACCTGATTTTGCAGCCGCAGCCGCAAAACTTGGTGTCACTGAACAAAAATTAATCGATGCACTAGGCGTTCCACCTCATCCTCCTGGCGATCGCGGAGCCTCTCATCACGAAAATCGTCCTAATCAACCAGAATAGCTGAACATTATGTAGATTAAGGAGAAATTCAATTATCCATTAATCGCATAACAATTTGATAACAGAATGCGACGACCATTTGTAGAGACGCGATTCATCGCGTCTTGCACTTACAGCAGAATCCAGGAATCATTCAATTTTGGATTTTAGTCAATGAATATATAACACCTAATCTCTTCCTCACGAGGGAATAAAAAAGTAAGCTTTTGTGGTATTAAAAATTAAAAGTATGTTTTTGCGTTGCTTCTCTCTATGTTCTTAGAGGAGAAGCTAGTTACGAGAAATCTGTAGAACTGTTGTTAAAAAAGAAAAATTGTTTGACTGTCTTGCCAAAAAACCGTAACACCTGATGAGAGAATAAGACACCATAACAAAGCGATCGCAATTTGATTGTTACCAAGCCCATTAATCAGACCTGATTTTTTGAGGTCAAAGAGAAAAAAGCCTTATTGGGCACAAAGTAAAAAGTTAGTGCTTTAAAATACTCTTGAAAGCCAGTCTTTATTGAATAAGTTTTGTGTAGAATTTGTTGGTGAGGTTATTTACCTGATTTTCAATTGCAGCAACCCAGGTTTCATTTATGAGTCAGTCTTTTTCTCAAAACCAAGCAAGACGAAATCGTAAACAAAGACTGTGGCAACAAAAGTGGAGTTTAAAGACTAAAGCGATTGTTTGGGCACTAAGCATCAGTGTCCTTCCTGTGGTTGCAATTGGAACAGCTACTTACTACGGCATTAATTTAATTACCAAACAAATTCCCGAAATAAAACAAGAGAGTGTCAAAAGTTCAACAGAAACAAAACTTGCTCTACAGAGACAATTATCACTCCTGTTAACTGGTACGGGAGTAACAGCAATTTTGGCAGGTGCGATCGCTGTTTTGGTGACGAATCGAGTTATGAGTCGAGTCAGCAAGGCAGCTGCAATTTCTAATACCATCAAAACAAAGCTACGTCCAAATAGTGAGTTTACTGAAGTTTTCATCGCTAGCCAAGATGAATTAGTGATGTTAGAGAGAAACATCACCTTATTCACAGACCTGCTTTCGGTTTTGGTACAAGAGAAAGAAGCCGAAGCTGATTACTCCCAGCTATTGATAAAAATTACCCGCTGGATTCGAGAATCATTTAATGAAGAAGATGTTCTCAAAACTACCTCAGAAGAAATTCGCAGAGCTTTAAGCATTGATCGCGTAACCATCTTTTGCTTCAACTCCAACTTTAATGGAACCTTTATCAGCGAATCAGTAGCACCTGGTTTACCGAAAATATTAGGGGTTACAGTCTCAGATCCTGGGTTAGAGGCAGGGTATATAGGAAAATACCAGAGTGGTAGCATCCATGCTATTGATGACATCCATAAAGGCGATCTCAGTGATAGTGATATTGACTTGCTGGAACAATTTGCGGTTAAATCTCATTTAGTAGCACCCATTCTCAAAGGCAAACAGCTATTTGGTTTATTGATTGCACATCAGTGTTCTAGACTTCGCTTTTGGCAGCAGTCTGAAATTGATTTGTTCGCTCAGATAGCCATGCAAGTAGGATTTGCCCTTGACTACACCAAGCTTCTAGAACAGGTAGATACCAAAGCAGATAAAGCTCAGTTATTCATAGAAATTACCCGCAGCATTCGCCAATCCCTCAACGAAGAGGATGTCCTCAAAACTACTGTGGAAGAGGTTCGTAAAGTATTGAGTACTGATCGAGTGCTGGTTTATAGCCTTAACACTGATTTGTCTGGAATTATTATTGCCGAATCAGTGGTTCCAGGTTATCCCAAAGTTTTGCGGTCTGAAATCCAAGACGTATGTTTTGGTCAGGGTTATGTAGAAAAGTATCAGTCTGGCCGCATTGTAGCCACAAACAACATTTATGAGTCCGGTTTGGCTGATTGTCATATTAGCTTGCTCGAATCCTTTGCTGTCAAAGCAAATTTGGTCGCCCCCATTCTCAAAGATGAACAGCTATTTGGCTTGTTAATTGCACATCAATGCTCCAGACCCCGTGATTGGCAACAGCCTGAGATTGATTTATTTGCCCAGATAGCAATGCAAGTAGGATTTGCTCTTGACCACGCCAGGTTGTTGCAACGAATCGAGGCTGAAGGTGTGCAAAGTCGGTTACTGGCAGATACTATCGGCAGCATTCGCCAATCGCTCAATGAAGAGGATGTCCTCAAAATCACCGTAGACGAGGTTCGTAAGGTACTGAGTACTGACCGAGTGATGGTTTATAGCTTTAATGCTAATTGGTCTGGAACTGTGATTGCCGAATCAGTCGTCCTCACCTACCCAAAAGTTTTGCGAGCTGAAATCCAAGACCCATGTTTTGGTCAAGGCTATGTAGAAGAGTATCAGTCTGGTCGAGTTCTCGCAATCAACAACATTTATGCAGCTGGTTTGGCTGATTGTCACATTAGCTTACTCGAATCCTTTGCTGTCAAAGCAAATTTAGTTGCCCCCATTCTTAAAGATGAGCAGCTATTTGGCTTGTTAGTTGCACATCAATGCTCCAGACCTCGTGATTGGCAACAATCTGAGATTGATTTATTTGGCCAAATAGCCATGCAAGTGGGATTTGCTCTAGATCATGCAAGACTCCTGCAAAGAATCGAAGCCGAAAGGATGCGAAGTCAGTTGCTAGTGGATATTATCCGCAAGATTCGCCAATCGCTTAACGAAGAGGATATCATCAAAACCACTGTGGAAGAGGTTCGCAAAGCACTGAGTACTGACAGAGTGCTGGTTTATAGTTTTTACGCTAATTGGTTCGGAATTATCATTGCCGAATCAGTGGTTTCAGGTTATCCCAAAGTTTTGCGGTCTAAAATCCACGATCCCTGTTTTACTCAAGGCTATGTAGAAAAGTACCAGTCTGGTCGCGTGGTCGCAATCAACAACATTTATGAGTCTGATTTGCTTGATTGTCACATTAACTTACTCGAATCCTTTGCTGTCAAAGCAAATTTAGTAGCACCCATTATTAAAGATGAGCAGCTATTTGGCTTGTTAATTGCACATCAGTGTTCTGAACCCCGTGATTGGCAACAGCCTGAGATTGATTTATTTGCCCAGATAGCGATGCAAGTAGGATTCACTCTCGATCATGCTAGGCTCCTACAAGCCTATCAAGCTGCCGAAGCTAACTCTGATGAATAGCTATTGCATGCCGCAGATCCCCGACTTTTACGAAGTCGGGGATATTTTTCTCACGAATGAGCAAGTAATAACAAACTATGTATTTTCACGTTAAACTTAGTGTCACTTTTGACGAAGAAGCTGCTAGAGCGATCGCTAGCGGCAAAATCCGATGTTCCTGAATTTGAATCCTGGCGTGGAGTGTTTCTGCTGTATCATCCGGCAATACTGGTACTGCGGCTTGCATCAATATTGGGCCACTGTCCATTTCTAAACAAGCTATATGCGCTGTACAGCCAGTGATTTTTACCCCAGATGCCAAAGCTTGTTCTACAGCATGGATTCCCTTGAAACTAGGTAACAAACTAGGATGGATATTAATAATTTTGTCAGGAAAGGCATCCATGAAAACTGACGTTAATAATCGCATCCAACCAGCCAAAATCACCCATTCCACATCGTAGCGCCGCAATGTCTGCACAATTTGATCATCAAATTCTTCTCGGCTTTCATAGTTGCGGTGATTTAATAAAACAGCTTCTACACCTCTATTAGCTGCTCTTACGGCTGCTTTCGCCGAGGGGTTATTGTAAATTAAAACTTGAATTTGGGCATTTAGCTGTCCATCTTGGATAGCTTGAGCAACTACATCAAAATTGCTGCCATTCCCAGAAGCCATAATTCCCAATTTTAAAGGGGCGACTTGTTGGCAAACATCGCTAATGCTAGGAGAAACCAAGCTAAGGGTAGAATCAGGGCGGAGGGTCATAACAGCTAAGAAGGAAAATTATAGATGCCAAAAAAATATACTAAATCGTGGTTGGATAATGATACAGTAGCCGCCTAGATTTTTATGACATAAATAGGTAGAATTTGATTCTTTGATGAAGTTAGAGAGACGCGATAAATCGCCGTCTCTACAGGAAATTTATCTGTAAATTAGTTCTTGACAGACTACTAGTCCGGTTGATAAAGATGATATTCTAAAACTTGGTATTAAGGAAACAAGACAGAGATTAAAGCCGCATCGAATTTGATCGCAGCATAGGTGAGTTAAATGGCAAAGGTAGCGTTGCTGATTGGGGTCAGTGAGTATGAACCAGGGCTGAACCCTTTGCCCAGTGCAGTTAGAGATGTGGAAGCAGTGTATAGTGTACTGCTGCATCCAGAGATGGGCGGATTTGCTACGTCAGATATTACCCTGCTAAAAAATCCTGAGCGACAAGTTGTAGAAATTGCGATCGAAACGCTATTCTCTGGACGGCACAAAGATGATTTGCTGTTGCTGTACTTTTCAGGACACGGCATCAAAGACGATCGCGGCAGGCTGTATCTGGCAACTCGCAACACCAGTAAGACGCCGCAGGGCGAATTGATTCGCTCAACAACAGTGTCTGCTAATTTTATTCATGATCGCATGAGCGAAAGCCGCTCCCGTCGGCAAGTGGTGATCCTAGATAGCTGCTTTAGTGGCGCGTTTGCCGAAGGGATGTCCGCCAAAGATGACGGCATGATTGACATCCGGGAGCAGTTAGGCGGTGAAGGACGAGCTGTATTGACTTCTTCTACTTCGACTCAATATTCCTTTGAGCAAGAGGGGCAAGATTTATCGATTTACACTCGTTTTTTGATTGAAGGTATCAAGTCAGGTGAAGCCGATCGCGATCAAGATGAGTTTATCTCTATCGATGAACTCCATGAATACGCCAGTCAGAAGGTGCAAGAACTTCAACCTGCAATGAAGCCGGAAATCTATGCAATTCGAGAAGGCTTTAAAATTCGACTGGCAAAGGTAGCTCCGGGTGATCCCAGACAGCGATACCGTAAAGAGGTAGCGCGATTTATTCATCGTGGCGAAATTTCTCTTGTTGGTCGTCGCACATTAGATTATCAGAGGACTCGCTTAGGATTGGAGACAACTGAGGCGAAGGCGATCGAAGATGAGGTGTTGGAACCGTACCGCAACGAGTTCCGCGAAAAGCTCCAGCAGTATCAGCAGGTGTTTACTGAACTACTGGAGCGAGATGAGAGAATTACCGATAGCGATCGCCACGATCTGCAAAATCTCCAGCAAATTTTGGGGCTGCGGAATGAGGACACGATGCCGATTGAGGCACAAGTGACTGCACGGTTTAAGACGCATCAGCAAAACCTGCAAATCTATCACCAAGCCTTTACAACGGCACTGCGGCAAGAGTTTCCTCTGAGTACGGCAAGCCGCGATCGCTTACGGCAAACCCAGCAGCAATTAGAACTTACGAATGGAGATGTTGCCACGATAGAATCTCAGATTACGGCTGATGTAAAGGCATATCACCAGAAACTCCAGGACTACCAACGGCTGTTTTTTACTGCCACGCAGCAGGAATATCCTCTCAGCGAGGCAACCCGTAATAACTTACGCCAACAGCAGCAGCGTTTGGGACTGACTGATGTAGATGTTGCACCAATTGAAGCGCAAATCACAACGCAGATTGAAAGCTATCATCAAAAACTCCAGCAGTACGAGCAGGCATTTGTGAAGGCAACGCAGCGCCAGCATTATCCAGACGAGGTGACGCAGAAGCAGTTACAGCAAACCTGGCAGACATTGGGGTTGAGTGAAGGGGATGTGGGTGCGATCGAGAAGCGGATTAATGCCCAGATTGAAACCCATCAAGCAAACTTGTGGCAATATGAGCAGGAATTTACAGAGGCTATTCAGCAAGAATATCCGCTCAGTGCTTTCAAACGCTCTCAACTAACGCAACGTCATCAAGCATTGAATCTGACTGTTGAGAATGTGACTGCAATTGAAAATCCAATTATTGCTGCGATCAAAGAACATCGGCAAAAGCTGCAACAGTATGAAGAGGTGTTTAGAGAGTCAATGCAGTTTGAATATCCTCTTAGTGATGCTACTCGTGAAGAACTTCAGCGCTTTCAGCAAATTTTAGAACTAAATGATGCGGAAACATCTACGATCGAAACAATTATTATCCAATCATCTTCAGAAGCAGAAGACCGGAAACATCAAGAGAGAATTAGACAGCAACAAGAGACAGAACAACAAGAAGCTGTACGACTAAAGCAGCAGGAGGCAGAGAAACAACGGCAGCCAGAGGAAGCAGAAAAACAACAAAAATTACAGCAGTATATTCAGCAGCCAAGCCGTACTCAACTGACTCAACCGACTCAAGAGCGAACCACTCAACCAACTCAAGAGCGAATAACCCGACAAAAGTTTTTGAAGTGGGCTGGCTTTGGAAGCGTAGGTTTAGTGACAGCAGTAGCAGGTGGTGAAATTTTTAAACGTCAATCACCCAAATATATTCCCGTTAAGTTTGAAACCATTAAGTTTGAAACGCTAACGGTAGATAAAAATGGACAGGTAATTAAACGAGAGCCTAACAAGCAAGCTAAGTTCTTTAAGGAGGACTTAGGCAATGGCATAACTTTAGATATGGTTGAGATTCCTGCTGGTTCATTTAAGATGGGTTCACCACCCAGTGAAAATGGTCGAGGTAAAAGTGAAGACCCACAGCATGCTGTGAATGTCCCTGCTTTTTTTATCGGCAAGTTTGAAGTGACTCAGGAACAGTACCAGCAAATAATGGGTAGCAATCCGTCCAACTTCAAAGGAGCAAAACGTCCTGTAGAGAAAGTGTCCTGGAATGATGCAATAGACTTTTGCAAAAAGCTGAGTCAAAAGACTGGGCGTAAATATCGCCTACCTAGTGAAGCAGAGTGGGAATACGCCTGTCGTGCAGGAACAACGACACCATTTCACTTCGGCGAGACGATTACAACTGAGTTAGCTAACTATGATGGGGATTACACCTACGCTTCTGCACCAAAAGGAAAAAATCGTCAACAAACAACAGAAGTAGGAAGTTTTCCACCCAATGCCTTTGGATTATACGATATGCACGGTAATGTCTGGGAGTGGTGTCAAGATAATTGGCATGACAGCTATAAAGGAGCGCCTAGAGATGGAAGTGCATGGGTAAATAATGATAATCAATTTCAAGTACTGCGGGGCGGTTCCTGGATCGACTATCTTAACTTCTGCCGTTCCGCGTCCCGCAACTACAACTATAGGGCGGAGCGCGTCGGCATCAACCTCTATGTTGGTTTTCGTGTTGTCTGCGTGGTTGGAAGAAGTGCTCGGTAGCCCTTTATACTCTAGCTCTTTAGCCCTCTACCCTTCTTTCATTTACCCTTTTTGAGTGTAGCGGAGCGGAACGATCTAATTTTAAAAAAAACAGAGTGAAGCAAATTACGATTAGGGGCTACTGTGCCAATCCGAATCCGGGTTTTTTGTATGAATCGGAATTTTATGACCCCCCGCAGCGCAAAAACACTGTCGCACCTAATAGGGTTCGGTTAAGACGCGATAAATCGCGTCTTTGCGAGATATAGGTATGTCATCAAAAAACCTGATCCAAACCGTATTGCGATCGCACCTGCTGATCTACGAGATTAAGCTAGAATATTAGTAGGAATTATTTTTGCTACTAATTGGTAGGAAGATGAATGTAGAAAAACTCTCTATTTCCTTGCCACCGTATTTAGTGGAGTTTGTCGAAAACTACAAGCGCAATAAAGGCTGTAAATCTCGTTCTCAAGTAATTGAAGAAGCATTAGAATTGCTGCGAAACCGAGAATTAGAGGTAGCTTACCGAGAAGCGTCTGCTGAAGTTGATAACGATTGGGATGTGACAATAGCAGATGGTTTAACAGATGAAACGTGGTGATATTTATTACGCAAATCATAGTCCGGTAAAGGGTTTAGAAATGGGTAAACGTCGTCCAGTACTAATTGTCAGTAATGATATAAGTAATAATGCTGCTACCACTGTGACAATTTTACCGCTTACTTCTAATATTAACCGTGTTTATCCCTTTGAAGTTCTGCTTAATTCAGAGATTAGTGGTCTAACCAAGCCTTCTAAAGTACAGGCGCAGCAAGTACGAACAATTTCTAAGCAACGAATTACTGGTGAAGTATTAGGTAGTTTAAACGAAGAGATGATGGTACTAATTGATGCGGCATTAAAGTTGCATTTGGGATTGGTTTGAGTTTGCAGAAAAATAGCGATGTTTAAGTAAAGACTCTAACTAGTGGTATATCGCATTAATTTTCCTGGGCTACGAGATCCCCGACTTCTTGAAGAAGTCGGGGATCTGACCACCGCTAA